>NZ_POYH01000110.1:0-273 GCF_002899995.1 Acinetobacter sp. AKBS16
TATCCATTAAAACTCTTACTCAGTATTGCAAAGATTGCTCGTAGTACTTATTTCTATCACATGAAAGCTGTACGCTCTAATGACAAATATACTGAGTTAAAACAGCAGATTAAGTCCATATATCACAAGCATAAGGAATGCTATGGCTATCGTAGAATTACTCTTGCCCTGAAAAGTACAGGAATAATAATCAACCATAAATGTGTATATCGCCTTATGAAAACCATGGGAATTAAATCACGTATCAGAGCATTGAAATATCGCTCATATAAA
>NZ_POYH01000111.1:0-273 GCF_002899995.1 Acinetobacter sp. AKBS16
GGGGGGGGGGGGGGGGGGGGGGGGGGGGGGGGGGGGGGGGGGGGGGGGGGGGGGGGGGGGGGGGGGGGGGGGGGGGGGGGGGGGGGGGGGGGGGGGGGGGGGGGGGGGGGGGGGGGGGGGGGGGGGGGGGGGGGGGTGGGGGGGGGGGGGGGGGGGGGGGGGGGGGGGGGGGGGGGGGGGGGGGGGGGGGGGGGGGGGGGGGGGGGGGGGGGGGGGGGGGGGGGGGGGGGGGGGGGGGGGGGGGGGGGGGGGGGGGGGGGGGGGGGGGGGGGG
>NZ_POYH01000012.1:0-6866 GCF_002899995.1 Acinetobacter sp. AKBS16
GTGTAGAGCTCGCTTTGCTTTGAGCCTTTTCTGGTTGGACATTTAGCTCTACTTCATCCGTAACTTCTTCTGCTTTAGGCATCTCTGCAACTTTTACCGTTGCTGCTTTATTCGCAGGCTGTGTGGTTAAGTCATAAGCAGATTCGTTAGGAGATACATTTTTATAGAATAAATCTTGTAAATAACCAGGCATTGCTTTGAGCGTAACCCATGTTTTGCTCCACTGCACCCCAAATGCCAAAGTGAACAATACCACTCCGAAAACAAGTAGAAATAATGTCGCACCATAAATTGTTAACAGTTGAGATAAGCTTTGCCCCAACTCATAACCAATAATCCCGCCTGCCGCATTATCTAAAGTATCTGCAGGTACATTCCAGTGAAGGTAAAGCAAACTCGACACAACAAGAATTAAGAAGAACTGCGCAGCATAACGGAATGGGCGGTTTAGAAAACTATGTGGCCACCAGACTTGAATCGCTTCAACAAATAGGAAGATTGGAATAAGTAAACTTGCCCAACCTAAAAAGCCAAACAGCAAATCTGCAATCCATGCACCGGCAATACCACTTGCATTGGATACTTGCTGAGTATCACTTGAAATATGCATCCAGCCCGGATCAAATGGTGTATATGTTACTGTTGCCAGAAACATATAAATCCCAAAAGAGACCAAGAATAATGTCATCAATAAGCGCTGTGCATAAACACTTGACACCGCAGTCATATACTGTCCTGTAACCCATTTAATTATTGGTTTAGAGATGTGAAGACCTACATTTCAGATCTTCAACGATTGAACTTTATATTATGCACCTGTTCTTACAAAAAAGGTGCATGATTCTTTACAGTTGTTGTTAACATAAGGCTCTTCTATATTGTTATATAACTTAATTCGATTGACCTGATCAATATTATCCACATTGATTTAACGCTATTGGTCGGCAATTTCACGTATAATTTTCAAAATTCTCGAAATAAATAAGGATACCCTCAATGAGTGCTCGTCATTCTCGGTTAATTATTCTCGGTTCTGGCCCTGCGGGTTATAGTGCAGCTGTTTATGCAGCACGTGCAAATCTTAAACCAACACTTATTGCAGGTTTACAACTTGGCGGCCAACTTACAACAACAACCGAAGTTGACAACTGGCCGGGCGATCCTGAAGGTTTGACTGGTCCTGTCCTAATGGACCGTATGCAAGCACATGCTGAACGCTTTGGTACCGAACTTGTCTATGATCATATTAATGAAGTGGACTTAAATGTACGTCCTTTTGTTCTTAAAGGTGATATGGATGAGTACACTTGTGATGCTTTAATTATTGCAACTGGTGCGACAGCTCAATATCTTGGCTTAGAGTCTGAACAAAAATTTATGGGTCAAGGCGTGAGCGCATGTGCCACATGTGATGGCTTCTTCTACAAGAACCAAAATGTGATGGTTGTGGGTGGTGGTAATACTGCTGTTGAAGAAGCACTTTATTTATCAAATATTGCTGAACATGTGACACTTGTACACCGCCGTGATTCTTTACGCTCTGAGAAGATTTTACAAGATCACTTATTTGCTAAAGAAAAAGAAGGCAAAATCAGTATCGTTTGGAACCATGAGGTTGAAGAAGTTCTTGGTGACAATACTGGCGTAACAGGTGTTCGCTTAAAATCTACGAAAGATGACAGCAAACAAGAAGTACAAGTTCAAGGCTTATTCATTGCAATTGGCCATAAACCAAATACCTCTATGTTTGAAGGTCAGCTAAACTTACGTGATGGCTATATCCAAGTACAAAGTGGTACTTCAGGTAACGCAACAGCGACTTCTGTAGCAGGCGTTTTTGCTGCTGGTGATGTTGCTGATAGTATTTATCGTCAAGCGATTACTTCGGCGGGTTCAGGCTGTATGGCTGCACTAGATGCCGAAAAATATCTAGATAACCTTTAAGTTTAGATATTTCAAACAGCCGTTTTATAACGGCTGTTTTTTTGGAATTTATAATAATTACTGGCTGCCCTGTATTAATTTTTATAGCATAGCCCTAAAGCACATATTATTTTGGTTTTATGAAAACACTGCCTCTATCTCAATATATTTTCCCAGATCCGGAGGAATCAGATCCAGATGGTCATGGTTTAATTTGTATAGGCGCTGACCTCTCCCCTTCCACACTCTATGAAGCGTATACACATGGGCTTTTCCCATGGTTTAATGAAGATGAACCTATTTGTTGGTGGAGCCCTGAACCACGCTGTATCATTTATCCTCAAAACTATAAACCGAGTAAATCGCTTATTCGTAACATGAAAAAATATGATTACACCATTACGGTAAATCGTGCTTTTGAGCAAGTCATTCGCTCATGTTCACTACCTCGAAGCTATGCTAATGAAACATGGATTAGTGAAGATATTATTGAAGGCTATTGTGGAATGTTTGATGCCGGTTATGGCTATAGCGTAGAAGTCTGGCAAGAAGAGCAGCTGGTAGGTGGTTTATATGGGGTAACGATCGGTAAAGGTTGTTTTGGCGAGTCTATGTTTAGTACCCAAACCGATGTTTCTAAAATGGCTTTTTATACGTTAATGTTAATTGGTCAAGAAAATCAGCTTCCTTGGGTTGACTGTCAACTTGTAAATAGTCACTTAATTAGTCTTGGGGCTTGTACACTTTCTCGGCAAGAATATCTTAAATCGTTACAAGATGTAATTATTCACCCCTCTATCAATTGGAAAAAGTATCAAGAACGTGTATTTTCAAGTAAAACAATAGCATTAAATGCAAAATTAATGGAATGATAACAGGAGGGACCAATCATGAAATCATATCACCCGAAGTCCCTTTTAAATGATCTGCAATATTATATTACTCCACCTCATGATTGCAGCTATTTAGAAAATAAATCAGCACGCATGGTCTTTTTAGACCCGATTCATCGGATTGATGTGGTGACGCTTTCTGAATTATCGCGATTAGGTTTTCGTCGTAGTGGCGACTTTGTATACCGTCCTGAATGTCATTTATGCAGGCAGTGTTTATCTTGTCGTGTACCTGTTGCCGATTTCCAAATGAACAGCATGCAAAAAAAAGCATGGAAGCGAAATCAAGATCTCACCATGACTGTTCTACCAACACGGCAAGCCTCACAAATTCATTATGATCTATATGAACGTTACATTAACGAGCGCCATGCCGACGGTGATATGTTTCCGCCAAGTTTAGATCAGTTTGAAAAATTCTTGGTCCATAGCTGTACAGATAGTTTCTTCTTAGAACTATGGAAAGACAATCGTCTTATTAGCGTTTCGACTTGTGATTTAATGGATGATGGGTTATCTGCCGTCTATACGTTCTTTGACCCAGATGAACACCGTAGATCTTTAGGCGTTTATTCAATTCTGAATCAAATCGAATATGTAAAAACACTCGGTTTAGAATATGTCTACTTAGGCTATTGGGTTCCCCACTCAGCTAAAATGAACTATAAATCTCAATATACGCCGCTAGAACTTTTACTAGATGGGCAATGGCGCCGCTTAAATAGATCATTATCACCAGAAGAGATCAATCAGTTAGGCAATTCCCTCATGACCACATTACCTTCTGAATGGAATAATTTAATTATTAAATAATCTGCTTCTGTCTTGTTGTTCAAACAGCAACAAGACAGGCATTCTTAGAATAAAGAAGCAAAATCATCAGTACAGCTTTTTACCATAATAACGGCATTTTCACGCCCACCCTCTTGGGTTGGATAATAGTTACGACGCACATCAATTTGGTGAAACCCTGTTTTTTCGTATAAACCAATAGCAGCTTTATTACTTTCACGTACCTCTAGAAAAATTTGTACGGGGTGATTTTCTAAACGCTCAATCGACGCATCTAACAACTGATATCCTAATCCTTTACCTTGCATTTGAGGATCAATTGCCATGAGCAGTAAATTCGCTTCATCTAATACAGGTTGTAAAATACAAAAACCAACCACCTTATTATTTAATTCTATTACCGTACATTGGTAAGAATTTAAAGATTCTACAAATTGCTGCCTAGACCATGGGTGTGTTTGAACAAGCTTCTCAATTTGAGCAACACTATCAATATCTGAGGCTTGCATAGTACGAATCATGAGTTTCAACACATTTTTAGATTTCAAAGTAAACGTATTATAGAAACTTAAATAGAAAAAACGAGTAAAAAAAAAGAGCAATTAAATTGCTCTTTTCCAATCAGTTTTTTAAAGACCTAATTTTTCACGCCAAGTGGCCAATAAAGCTGTCGTATCCGAATCATTTGGATGGAATTTTGGTCTTAAGAAATCTAATAATTCTGGAATTTGACGAGTCATAAAACCTTTACGGCCATACATGAATTTAAGCATGTATTTGGTATCTTTCCATGTTAATTTATCATCAGTCTTAAGTAACTTAGCAGTAAAATAAGACTGAGTAGCAAAGATTAAGGCCATTGCAATGATTAAAGCAGTTGAACGCATAAAATAAGCTTTTGGCCCCTGCCCATACATATTGGTATAGACATCAAACGCTACAGCTTTGTGTTCATTTTCTTCTACCGCATGCCACATCCATAAGTGATACATAGTGTCATCTTGGAACATGGCTTGAATTTCAGGGTTTTGTAAAAGCTCAGCCGCAATAGTTGAGGTAAAATGTTCTAAAGCACAGGTACCTGTTAAATCAATCATTTCTTTTGTATAACCAAAAGGTTTCATTAGCTTGGTTACAACCGCAGTACCTACTTTAATAACTTTACCTGTCTGTTTTTCCATTTTACGAACATCATATCCATACGCCTGCGCAGAAGCATTAAATGCAAGATGCTCTTTAGAATGCATAGCTTCTTGGCCAATAAAAGCACTTATTTCTTTTTGAAGTGCTGGATCAGCCAGTTTAGGATCATTTCGCACAGCACGAGTACTGTTTACAAAGAACTGCTCTCCTTCCGGAAAAAGAGCCGATAATGCTGTCATAAAATGAGTTAATCCTGCATCGTAATTTGCCCAATAGCGTGGAACTTGAGCAAACTCAAAGTCCATACGACGCACAGGGAAACTTGCTCCGGCACGATTAGAAATATTTACTTTAGCATTCATGTCAGACTCCTTTAAGCGAATCGAAAATTCACTTATATCCTTATTTATTTTCTTAATATTTATAATAATACGCCTTTAAAGGCGCTATTTAAGTGCAGATGAGGCCAGCAAATTATCAGATGAGGTCATCAATAGCCTCATACTAGCGCAAAATTAACAAGTATCTTTTAAAAGTGAGTCATAATTTATAGACAATAAAAAAAGGACTGCTAACAGCCCTTTTCATTTAATTTCAGCTTAAAGTCCAAGTTTAAATTTCCAAGTTTTTAACAAACTAACCGTATCTAAATCATTCGGGTGGAAACCTGGCTTAAAATAAGCTAACATCTCTTTAGCCATACCTGTAATAATGCCTTTCGACGGGCTATAACCATATTTATAAATCACAAACAACTCATCTAAGTTTAATTTATGGTCTTGCTTTAAAAGACGAACCACAAACGAAGATTGAATTGCGAAAATAAGAGCCATTGCAAAAACAAGTGAACTTGTGCGTAAAGCATAAGCTTTTACACCTTTACCAAAGACACCTTCATACACATCAAATGCGACTGCTTTATGTTCATTTTCTTCTATTGCATGCCAATACCACATGGTTGACATCGTTTTATCTGTCATCAACTCTTGAATGTGGGTATTAACTAAAAGCTGAGATGCAATGGTTGCAGTAAAATGTTCAAGGGCTGTAGTAGCAGTCAGGTCCACCATTTCTTGCGTCATACCAAATGGTTTTACGAGCTTTGCAAAAGTTTTACGGGCAGTTTGAATAGCCGTATCGGTGAACTTTTCTAAAGTTTCAACATCATGACCAAATTTTTGGGCAGAAGCATTAAAGTTTACATGCTCTTGTGTATGCATCGCCTCTTGACCAATGAAAGCACTGATTTCTTTTTGTAGCTCTTCATTGTCTTTAATTGCTGGGTGATAACGCACAGCACGCACACTATCAATAAAGAACTTTTCACCAGCTGGAAATAGCGCGGATAACGCTGTCATAAAATGTGTAAGTCCAGCGGAACCATTCATCCAGTATTCTGGCACATCATTAAAATCAAAGTTCATACGACGTACAGGAAAGCTTGCCCCTGCACGATTTGTGATATTCACTTTAGCATTCATATTGAAAGCTCCTTACTAGTAACCTAAGTTACTTAAACTTTATTGTTCGTTTTCTTGATTTCTATCATACAAACTTAATAAAAAGGCTTAAGTGCAAATAGGGACATTGAAGTATCAGTTAAGGCCAGCTTTCAACTGAATTGTCTAACAATTCGATATAAAAAAAGCGCCCCAAAAGGAGCGCTTTTTTCACTGAAAAGTGATTATGCAGTTACTTTAGCAACAACACCAGCACCTACAGTACGACCACCTTCACGGATCGCAAAACGTAGACCTGGGTCCATTGCGATTGGGTGGATTAATTCTACTGACATTTCAACGTTGTCACCTGGCATTACCATTTCAACGCCTTCTTTCAACTGGATCGCACCAGTTACGTCAGTTGTACGGAAGTAGAACTGTGGACGGTAACCATTTAAGAATGGAGTGTGACGACCACCTTCTTCTTTAGAAAGTACGTATACTTCTGCGTCGAATTTAGTGTGCGGCTTGATTGTACCTGGTTTAGCAAGTACTTGACCACGTTGTACTTCTTCACGCTTAGTACCACGAAGTAAGATACCACAGTTCTCACCTGCACGGCCTTCGTCAAGAAGTTTACGGAACATTTCTACGCCAGTTACAGTTGTTTTAA
>NZ_POYH01000013.1:0-273 GCF_002899995.1 Acinetobacter sp. AKBS16
TTACGTTTAGCGAGGCGGTCAGTGGCTTTGATATTGATGACATCACGCCAGTAGGCGGTACGCTGAGCAATCTGGTCCAAAGTACAACCAACCCGAATGTCTGGACAGCTACGTTTACAGCTGACGGCAGTGGTGCAGCTCCAAGCATCAGTGTTGCAGACGGTGCCTATACAGACCTTGCAGGTAACTTGGGTACAGGCGATGTACTCGATGGTACGGACGGCTTTGTGGTTGATACGCTAGCTCCGGCACCGGTGATTACGATTGATCCTG
>NZ_POYH01000014.1:0-12205 GCF_002899995.1 Acinetobacter sp. AKBS16
CATTAGGCGTGCCCGATTTCAGAAGCCAGCCATGTACGATCTACACCAATTTTTTTATAGGCTGCATCCCAACGATCATCGTACGGCAAGTTAAAAATCAGATCCATATCGGCATCACAGATAAGCCAGTCACCACGAGCGATTTCATCTTCTAGCTGGTTTTTACCCCAGCTCGCATAACCAAGGGCGATTTGGTAGCGGCCAACACCTTCGTTATGCGCAATCGCATCGAGAATATCTTTACTGGTGGTGATACAGACATTCTCACCCACAGCAATAGAAGAGTGCCATGTTGGTTGGCCTGTATGAAGAACAAAGCCTGCCTCAGGGCGTAAAGGACCACCTTGTAAAACCTCATGCGGATTTACATTGTCTGCATCAATGTCTAAATCATTGAGTAGCTCTTTAATTTGGATACCGGCAGGGCGATTGATAATAATACCTTGGGCACCTTCTTCGTCATGACGGGCAAGATAAATTACTGTATTTGCAAAAAAGTCATCTGCCATTTCTGGCGGGGCAATCAGACAACGGTGAGTCATATATTGTTTGGTCACCTAAGCGGTTCTCCCTCAAAAAATGTCGCTATAGGGTCTCTCGACCCTTTTTATCTATATAGGTTCTTTTTATCAACATACAAGAGTTAATCGGATTTCGCCAATCTTTTTCTCTCATTTTCTTTATTAAGTTGAAGAAGCCTGAAATTTAAGTTGACGTAATTGTTTAGCATGCTGCAAGGTTGTTTCATTAATTTCAACACCTCCTGACATGCGCGCTAACTCGGAAATAATTTGATTTTCATCAAGTTGTACAATAGTACTACTTGCCGGATCAGTTTGTTGTTTTTTGACTAACAAATGTTGATCGGATTGTGCAGCCACCTGTGCTTGGTGGGTAATACATAGAAGTTGGACATGCTGAGCCAAGTCGGCCAATAAACGTCCAACCACTTCAGCTGTACCACCACTAATTCCGACATCAATCTCGTCAAATACCAAAACTTCTGCTTCGGTCTTTTCAGCATTCATGACTTGCATAACGAGTGCAATACGAGAAAGCTCACCACCAGATGCTACACGAGCCAATGGTTGAGGAGGTATGCCTTTATTGGCAGTAAATAAAAGTTGAATAAAACTTAAACCTTCTGCATTTGGTTGTTCTAATGGTTCAAACTTAAACTCAAAGTGTGCCTCAGGCAGCGCTAAAGGTTTAACCTGTTCAGTTAATTGCTTTGCAAGTGGGGCAGCAGCTTCACGACGAATATTGTCTAAATACTGGGCTTTTTCTAAAAATTCTTGATGTGACTTTTCTACTTGTTCAGCCAGAGTTTCAGGGTCTTCTAACTGATGTAATTGCTCAAGCTCACTTTGCCAAGTTTCGTACTCTTCTTTAAGTGTTTCTGGTTGAGTACGGTATTTACGAGCAAGTCGATGGAAAACCTCTAGCTTGGAGTTCAGTTCTTCCATCCGTTCAGGATCGAAACTCTGACGGTCAATAAATTGACGTAAATTTGATGTGGCATCATCAATTTCACTTTGCGCATTTAATAACGAATTATAAATTTCGGAAAGCTGCTCACTACGCCCCGCATGAGACTCTAGGCGGCGAATGATCGACGACATTTCTTGAGTAATGTTTTGTTCAGCTTCATCAAGCGCATTTAGACTATAGCTACAGTCTTGCATGATATGTTCATGATGACTGAGGCGATCGAACTCTTGCTCGATTTCTTTGTAATCGGTTTGAATGACTTCCTCAAGCTCTTCAATTTGTAACTCTAAGGTCGCAATACGTTGAAGACGGGTTGCCTGAGCGTCGAGCGCAGCCTGATGCTGGCGGATATTACGCTGCCAGGTACTATATGCTTCACGAACATCATTTGCTTCGGCGTAAAAATTACTATAACGGTCTAGCCAATGCTTGGGATAAGGCGGTTCAAGTAGCTGTTGTTGGCTGTGCTGGCTATACAGCTGAACCAATAAGCGGCCTAATTCTTTAAGCTCAGAGAGACTACTTGGGCGGCCATTTACCCATGCTTTGCTACGGCCAGTTGCGAAAATAACCCGACGTAAATGAATTTCCCCTGAATCATCATCTAGTTCATGTTCTTTTAACCATTTTGCTTCAGGGCTATTGTCCTGATAAGTAAAAACTGCGGTTACATCCGCTTTGTCCGAACCATAGCGGACATAATTTGTATCTGTACGTTCCCCTAAGCAGGCAGATAGTGCATCCAGTAATAATGATTTTCCTGCACCTGTCTCACCTGTTAGAACATTAAATCCTTGTTCTATATCAATAGCTAAATGATCAGCTAATGCAAAATTGATTAAAGTTAAATGTGTGAGCATAAACGCATCCAACGCGCCAAATTATGGGTTAAAGATAGAGAAGTTTTGAATTTGCTACAAGTGATCTATTATTCTAACTGAAATTATAGAACAGCAAGATTGCGGATCTTTACAATGAAAAAAACATTAAGCTTACCGAAAGCACCAATAGGGATGATCAACCGCCATAAAAAAATTAATCCTGCTGAAATGAATAAAATTTTAAATCAGCATTTTAATGCATTTAAACAGGCTGCTGCACAAGGTGATTACGTCAAAGCATATCAACATGTAAAAAAAGCAGTAAGTCTGGTTCCCGGGCATCCCGGAGCATTGTCTGATTTAGCTTATACTGAGCTACGGTTACGCCGTTATGACGATGCATATCAACATTATATGCAAGCCATTAAAGCAAGTGGTTCTAACGTTAATACAAATTTATACGATGGATTGACCGAAGTTTGTCATCATTTAAATAAAAAAGAAGAGAAGATTAAATTTGGGCGTTTAGCCATTTCAACCAAAAAAGAACTCACAAAGAATGAGCCTGCTTTAAATATACCCACTCATAAACCCGTGCCATTTAGCTCAAATCCACAAGAAAATATCATTGCTTTTTCTTTATTTGGAGCAAATCCGCGGTATTGTGAAACTTCCATTTTAAATACTAAGTTAGCTCAAGAAATCTATCCTGAATGGACGTGTCGATTCTATGTGGATGAGAGCGTTCCCGAACTTGTACAACAACGGTTACAAGCAAATGGCGCACAAGTTGTACAGGTTAGTCCCACTCAAAAACAGTTATCAGGTTTATTTTGGCGCTTTTTAGTTATGGATGATCCGATAGTTAAACGGTTTTTAGTACGTGATGCCGACTCTATCGTGTCTTATCGTGAAAAAGCCGCTGTTGATGCTTGGCTTAAAAGTGATCAATGGTTCCATTTAATGAGAGATAGCTATTCTCATACTGAATTAATTTTGGCGGGTATGTGGGGCGGTTGCACAGGTATTTTTCATAATATTGAAGCACATATCAGGGATTATGTTGCCACTGGAAGGTATCCGGACAATCGAGTCATAGATCAACATTACCTGCGTTATTGTATTTGGCCGACTTTAAAACAAAGTGTGCTTGTACATGATAGCCAGCAATTTGATGAAAATAGTGCCGATTTTCCGGTTTATGATCTAACTTCAATGCAAAATGACCAAGACAATTTTCACGTAGGGATGGATAATGGTTCACCAGTCGTTACAACTGCGGTTAATCATCCAACGGCAGAAAAAGTTTACTGGATTTTATTCGATGAAAATCACGATGAAGTTTGCAGATATGATGCAATTGTGTCGAAGAGTCGAAATATTGAAGTGAATTTACCCCACGCTTTTGCTAAAAAAATTCAGTTACAGCAGTGGAAATTACAAGTCTATCCGTATGAAAACTGATTGATTAGTTATTTAGGCACAATTAAACTACATTCATCATAATTTATATAAATGCGGCATTATCTGGAGAGTGTGCATGAGTTCAACCCAATTTGATCATGTAACGGTCATCAAAAAATCAAATGTTTATTTTGGTGGAGCATGTATCAGCCATACCGTGCAATTTGAAGATGGAACGAAAAAAACATTAGGTGTTATTTTGCCGACTGAACAGCCTTTAACATTTGAAACCCATGTTCCTGAGCGTATGGAAATTATTTCAGGTGAATGTCGCGTTAAAATTGCAGACAGCAATGAAAGTGAATTGTTCCGCGCTGGTCAATCTTTTTATGTACCAGGCAATAGTGTTTTCAAAATCGAGACTGATGAAGTGCTTGATTATGTTTGCCACTTAGAAGGCTAAGAAATTACTGTTTAAATCGGGTACACTATGCCCAAAGAAATCCTGTGAAGTTGGCTTTACAGGATTTTTATTTTTTGCTCAAACGTTGTTAGAGGTCATGCATGGCAAAACCGGAATATTATTATGGCGTTCACTCAGTGGAGTCATTGTTAGAACTTGAGCCGGAGCGTGTGCTGACCCTGTTTACATTGAAAGGGCGCGACGATCAGCGTTTGCAGAAGATTCTGCAATTGGCCGAGCCTTTTGGGATTAGTGTACAAAAAGCAAGCCGTGATAGCCTCGAAAAGCTTGCGGGTTTGCCATTTCACCAAGGCGTAGTTGCAGCAGTACGTCCGCACCCGACTTTAAATGAAAAAGATCTAGACCAGCTCTTGGCTGAAACTCCAGATGCCTTATTGCTGGCATTAGATCAGGTGACAGATCCACATAACTTAGGGGCATGTATCCGTACTGCCGCTGCAATGGGTGTTCAGGCAGTGATTGTGCCTCGCGATCGCTCAGCAAGCTTAACTCCAACTGCTCGTAAAGTCGCAGCGGGTGGGGCTGAAAAAGTTAAATTTATTCAAGTGACTAATTTGGCTCGTACTTTAGCGCATCTTAAAGAGACAACTCATGTCCGTGTGATTGGTACGATGCTTGATGAAAATGCATTACCTATTCAGAAGTGTGATTTCTCGGGTGCTGTTGTGATTGTAATGGGTGCAGAAGACACAGGTTTACGTCCAATTACTCAAGCACAGTGTGACCAAAAAGCCTATATTCCAATGTCGGGTAACTTACAAAGTTTAAATGTAAGTGTGGCAACGGGTATGGCACTTTATGAAGCTTGTCGTCAGCGTTCTGAGGTATAATTTAGCTGCCTTCCTAGTTTTTATGCAGTCTTGATATGTCTCCCCGTACGCAAGGTTATTTTTTTGTATTGGTGACCATGTGTATTTGGGGCGGGTTTACGCTTTTTGCCCGCTTAAATGCACAATGGCACATCAGTGCTTGGGATATTGCCGCACTACGCTTTGCTATAGCCTTCCTAATTTTGATGCCTATCTTAATTTATAAAAAAGATCTCGCTTTTTTATGGAGTAAGCATGCGGTTATTTTGGCATTGATTGGTGGAGTCATTTACTGCCTTACGGTTTATACAGCTTTTCTTTATGCACCAGCTGCACATGCTGCAATATTTTTAAATGGCTGTATTCCTATCTGTACTGCTATAGCTGCTTATATTTTATTTAGACAGCCATTTGATAAACATACATGGGTGAGTCTGGCAATTATGATTACTGCCTTGGCCCTCATGAGCGCATTAATGTTGCAAAGTAGTACCTCTGCTTTTGGAATTGGAGATTTACTTCTGTTTATCAGTGCGATTTGGTGGGGGATTTTTACTGTACTACTTAAACAGTGGAAGCTCTCTGCTTGGCATTCTATGGCAAGCGTCGCAATCTGGTCTGCAATTATTTATTTGCCGATTTATCTGTTGTTCTTACCTAAGCACTTTATGGATGTAGATCCTTTGCACTTAGCTGTACAAAGTATTTTCCATGGCGTGTTTGTCGTTATTATTGCGACATTAACCTATGTTGCTGCTATTCAGCGTCTTGGCGCATTTAAAACGGGAAGTATTGTAACTTTGGCACCGTTTATTGCTGCTATTTTAGCTGTACCTTTACTTGGTGAATCATTAAGCCCATCAATTGTAGTGGGCTTAGTAGGTATGGGAATAGGCGCTTTACAGCCTTGGCGCTGGTTTAGACAAGATAGCCTGACACAAAAGATTAAGCAGCAAAATACACGAAATTAGTTTGCACGCTTCAAATAGCTTTGATGTAGAGGCTCTAATTGCTGATATAAATGTTCGAGTAATCCGTCATTAAACACGATATCATTTGCAAGCTCACGTTTTCGTTCGCGTGGCATTTGTGCAGCAATAATTTTCTGGATTTGTTCTTGGTTTTGTCCATCGCGTTGGCTTGCACGCTGAATTTGAGTTTGTTCACTCGCATCAATCAGTAGCGTGTGATTGACCAGTTCATGTTGATTTGTTTCAAACAATAATGGCGAAACTAAAATCACATACGGACTTTTAGGATTTTGTAGCTGTTGAATAATAGATTGACGGATTGCGGGATGGGTAATTTGCTCGAGTGTATGACGCGCTTGTGGATTTTGAAAAATATATTCACGTAAGGCACGGCGGTCCAAACTGCCATCGGGTTGAAGCACCCAATCTCCAAAGGTTTGTTGAATTTTTTGAAGGGCAGGTTGCCCTTTTTCAACTACTTCGCGAGCAACAATATCGGCATCGACGACTTGGATTCCTTGGGATTCAAACCATTGTGTTGCAGCTGATTTACCACTGCCTATACCACCTGTGATTCCCAGAATAAAAGCCATCTTAACCTCCCAAATAAATTTTCATAATCTGATCACCCCATAAAAAGGCAACCCAACCAGCAATGGCAATATATGGCCCAAAAGCAAAAGGCTGATTGTCATTTCTTAATTTTAATAAAATGATGCCAATGATTGCGCCAAGTAACGATGACAATAACACAATTAACGGCAGCATCAATGGCCCCATCCATGCTCCTAATGCTGCAAGCAATTTAAAGTCGCCGTAGCCCATACCTTCTTTGCCAGTGATCACTTTAAATAAGTAATAGACAATCCAAAGACATAGGAAACCAATGAGATAACCCCAAATGGCTGAGTTGGGTGAGGTATAAATATTAAAGGTATTAATACCTAAGCCGAGCGCAGCTAAAGTTAGGGTAAAGCGATCAGGCAATAATTGTGTATCGAAATCAATAAAGGTAAGGGCTATCAGTACCCATGTGAGGACGAGTCCAAAAAGCATTTGTATGGTTGGACCAAACACCATGACGACTACTAATGAACATAGCATGGTGAGTAGTTCGACGGCTGGATAGCGAATACTAATCGGGTGCTGGCAATGGCCACACTTTCCTCTTAACATAAGCCAGCTTATAACAGGAATATTTTGATACCAACGGATCGGTTGCTGACATGCAGGGCACGATGAAGCAGGCTTACTTAAAGTTAACTTCTCATGATCAATAATCGGTTGCTCAGGATTGAGTAACATTTGGCATTCTTGCTGCCAATCTTGCTCCATCATTTTTGGCGTGCGGTAAATCACTACATTAAGAAAGCTACCGATACATAGGCTCACGAGTGCAACAGCAATATAAAGTGCAGTTAAGTTTTGAATAAAATACGCAATGATGTCTTGCATTATACAACTGAGCCCATTTGGAAAATTGGAAGATACATAGCAATTACCAGACCGCCTACGAGCACCCCTAAAATTGCCATAATTAAAGGTTCCATCATAGAGGTTAAACCATCAACGGCATTATCCACTTCATTTTCATAATAAGTGGCAACTTTATCGAGCATGCTGTCTAGTGCACCCGATTCTTCACCAATTGCAACCATTTGTATAGCCATAGATGGAAAACGATTAGAGACCCGCATAGCAAACTGAAGCTGTTGACCCGTTGCGACATCTTCACGAATTTTCATCACAGCTTTTTCATAAATCACGTTATTGGTTGCGCCAGCAGTCGATTCTAATGCATCAATAAGTGGAACACCTGCGGCAAATGTTGTAGCAAGCGTGCGGCTATAGCGGGCAATAATTGCTTTATAAACCAAGTCCCCAAAAATAGGTAACTTAAGCGCCAGTTTATCTAAGCCATCACGAAACTTTTTACTGCGTTTTTTTGCTTCCAGAAAGGCAGCAATGACTGCGCCAATCGCAATAATCATAATGAACCAGTATTCCTGCATCCATTTCGACATATTCACAACCATTTGCGTAAATGCAGGTAAATCTGCTCCAAAAGACGCAAATAAATCTTGGAAAACGGGAACTACTTTAACCATCAAAATAATGGTCACCACAATGGCTACTACAATAACTGTTGCTGGGTATTTCATTGCTTTCTTGATTTTTTGCTTGAGCAACTCACTTTTTTCTTTGTAAATTGCAACGCGGTCCAGCATCGTTTCGAGTGCGCCTGATTGTTCACCAGACTCAACAAGTGAACAAAACAAGTTATCAAAATGTTGAGGATATTTTCTTAAAGCTGAGGCAAAAGTACTACCACCTTCGACTTCACCTTTAATACCGAGTACAACCTCACGCATGGCCGGGTTTTCTAAACCTTCAGCTACAATTTCAAAGCCTTGTACGAGTGGTACACCAGCTTTCATCATGGTCGCCAGTTGTCGAGTAAAAATCGTAATATCGAGTGTGGTGACTTTTTTCTTGAATAAACCTTCAAGAATATTTTTACGTTTTTCACGTATATTTCGAACAGTCACCCCTTGTTTGCGTAAGGTTACTTTGGCTAAAGCCATGTTTTTAGCCGGAAGTTCTCCTTTGATTTTTACGCCCTTACGGTCAACCCCTTCATAAGCAAAAGTCGGCATCATTTGTGCCTTTTTGACAGCCATTAGATTATCCTTATTTTTTAAATAGTGTCTTATTCACTGGTGACACGGTTGACTTCTTGTAAAGAGGTCACCCCTTGCATCACCTTTTTTAAACCTGAACGACGTAGATTATTAAACCCCAATTTTTCAGAAGCAGCTGCGATTTCTAAAGCGTTGCCATCTTCCATAATAATCTTGGAAATTTCAGGTGTAACTTTCATTACCTCATAAATACCGACACGGCCTTTATAGCCTTCACGACATTCAGGGCAACCTACGGGCTGAAAAACCCGAAAATCTGGGTGCGCTAAATCTTGTTCGGTAAAGCCCATTTCTAATAAGCTTTGTTTAGGAATATCAGCAGGTATTTTGCATTGAGAACAAAGACGACGTGCCAAGCGCTGTGCAATAACTAGGTTTACTGATGTTGCAATATTAAAAGAAGGAACCCCCATATTGCGTAGACGGGTCAATGTTTCCGGAGCACTATTGGTATGTAGTGTTGACATCACCATGTGGCCAGTTTGAGCCGCCTTAATCGCAATTTCTGCTGTTTCCAAGTCACGAATCTCACCCACCATAATAATGTCAGGGTCTTGTCGTAAAAATGATTTAAGTGCGGCCGCAAAAGTAAGCCCTACCTTGGGGTTTACGTTAACCTGATTAATTCCTTCAAGGTTAATTTCTACCGGGTCTTCGGCAGTAGAAATATTGGAGCTTTCAGTATTTAAAATATTTAAACCTGTATATAACGATACGGTTTTACCAGAACCTGTTGGTCCGGTAATTAAAAGCATGCCTTGAGGTTTATCTAATGCCTCCATAAACAAAGCTTTTTGATCTTCTTCATATCCTAGTGCATCAATTCCTAGCATTGCGCTTGATGGGTCAAGAATACGTAGAACTAACTTTTCACCAAACAAAGTCGGGAGGGAGTTCACACGAAAATCAATCGCTTTGGTTTTTGACAGCTTGAGCTTGATACGACCATCTTGTGGGACGCGTTTTTCAGAAATGTCCATTTGAGACATTACTTTTAAGCGTGATGCCAAGCGGTTTGCAAGCTGTAGAGGGGGATTGGCAATTTGACGTAACACACCATCGACACGATAGCGCACCCGATAGGATTTTTCGTACGGTTCAAAATGTAAGTCTGAAGCACCCATACGAATGGCATCAATTAATAACTTATTAATATATTTAACAATCGGGGCTTCATCGCCTTGAGGAGCTTCTTCTTCATCTTCTTGAGCGGTAGGGCCATCAAGATTAACATCGAGATCAAACTCTTCATCATTGAAGTCAAAGCTGCTTTCTTCTGCAAAATGCTGGCCTAAAACTTTTTCGAGTTTATGGTGCTCCACAATTACAGGCTCAACCAGCAATTTACTATTAAAACGAATTGCATCAATCGCTTCGATATTGCTTGGATTACTGGTCGCAACATATAAAATTTGCCCTCTTTGAATGAGCGGCAAAATTCGATGTTTTAAAATCAGTTTCTGATCGACCAGATCTTTAGGAATCTGAGAGGTGTCATAAACATCCAGATCGAAATATGGTTCAGCAAACTCAGCAGAAATTGTTTCAGCCAATAACGAAGGGGAGAGATGAACCTCTTCAATTAAATATGCGACTGTGTCCTGCTTAGCTCTTTTCGCTGCATCTAATGCAGTTTGCATGGTCGCTGCCGACACATGCTTTTCTTCGACTAAACGTCGAAAAAACCCCGTAAATTTTGGAGATGTATGTAATGCTGACATCTGCCTGCCTATGTTAATGTGTTTATAATTGGTATATGAAAAATTATACTTTTGTTATGTAAAATTACTACCTTAGAAAGTGTTGCTCGGGTCCTACTCAGCCTATTAAAGCTTGAACCAGTCGAAGTTTTTCTTTATTAATTTTTAGAATGTCGGACTTTTAATAAAGTAAAGTTTTTTCTTAATTTCAAACACTAGAAAAGATATGAGTAATCGCGTTAAAGAAAAGTATCTGAAATTTGTATAAATGCGTGTAGAATGTGCTGCATTTTTGATGAAAGGTGAGCAGTATGTCGGGTTCGACGATTACGCCTTGGGTAGTTGGTAACTGGAAAATGAATCCAATGCGTGCCAACGCCAACCAACTTATAGAAGAATTTAAACAATTATTGCAACAAAACCAAATTGCAGATGAAAACTGCCATGTGGGCGTTGCCCCTGTTTCTATTGCCCTTACAACGGTACAAGCGCAATTACAGGATGCTGCAAGAACGGTATATACGGTTGCACAGGATGTATCACGTTTTGCTGGTACAGGTGCTTATACTGGCGAAGTCAGTGCAGAACTATTAAAAGATAGCCAAATTAATTTCGTACTGGTAGGACACTCTGAACGTCGTGATATTTTTGGTGACAACGTTGAAATTTTGAAGGCAAAACTCCAAAATGCATTAAATGCGGGTATGACTGTCATTTATTGTGTGGGCGAAAGCCTTGAACAACGTGAGCAAGGTCAGGCCGAGCAAGTTGTTTTACAGCAAATTTGTGATATTGCACCTGTAGTGACTGCAGAACAATGGCAAAACCAAGTGGTTATTGCCTATGAACCTATTTGGGCAATTGGTACAGGTAAAACAGCTTCTCCGCAAGATGCGCAAGCGATGCATGCTAAAATTCGTGAAGGCTTATGCCAACTTACATCAGCCGGCTCAAATATTGCTATTTTGTATGGCGGTAGTGTAAAAGCTGAAAATGCTGTTGAGTTAGCTGCATGTCCAGATATCAATGGTGCGTTGGTGGGTGGTGCTTCATTAAATGCAGCATCTTTTTATCAAATTGTACAAGCCTTCGCGCAAAGCAAATAACGAGGATAGGGTATGCACTCTTTTGTACTTGTTGTACATATTATTTTAGCAGTACTGATGATTGCATTAATTTTAGTGCAACATGGTAAAGGCGCAGATGCAGGTGCCTCTTTTGGTGGAGGTGGCGCAGCAACAGTATTTGGTGCGTCTGGTTCAGGTAACTTCTTGACTCGCGTGACTGCAATTTTGACAGCTTTATTCTTTGTGACCAGTTTGACTCTGGCTGTTTTTGCCAAGAAGCAAACGACTGAAGCATATAGTTTGAAAACTGTACAAACGACTGCGCCAGCGCAGACTACATCGCCTGAAACTTCACCAAATGCACCAAAAACTGGCCAATAATTGGAAATAAGACTTTCCTTTTGGAATTGAAAGGACTAGAATGCGTCCCACAAGCTGCGGTGGTGGTGGAATTGGTAGACACGCTACCTTGAGGTGGTAGTGCTTTCGGGCGTGGGGGTTCAAGTCCCCCCTTCCGCACCAACTTTGAACCAGAAAGTTGAGTGCAAGCAGTTTTGTTTTTGATGCGGGATGGAGCAGTCTGGTAGCTCGTCGGGCTCATAACCCGAAGGTCGTTGGTTCAAATCCAGCTCCCGCTACCAATTTGATTAAGGTGCAACTTAATCAAGCTAATATTGGATAAGTTTACATTGACTTTTTTCGATATTTGTATATAATTTTTGCACGTTGATGCGGGATGGAGCAGTCTGGTAGCTC
>NZ_POYH01000015.1:0-54049 GCF_002899995.1 Acinetobacter sp. AKBS16
GGTAAACGATGTTAAGTCTTAAGTGGCGCAGCGGACGGGGCTCGAACCCGCGACCCCCGGCGTGACAGGCCGGTATTCTAACCAACTGAACTACCGCTGCACTTGAGATCTTAACGTAAAGGCTTGGTGGGCGCTGACGGGATCGAACCGCCGACATTCTGCTTGTAAGGCAGACGCTCTACCAACTGAGCTAAGCGCCCTTAACGTCTTCATCGTTTGTGAGGTGCATTATAGAGAATCTTTAACAGGTGTCAAACGCTTTTCGACAACTTTTCAAAAAAATGCGAATGAATGATTAAAAATAAGTCATTATTAAGTAAAAAACAATTTTTTGTATTTTATTTAAGCACTTATTTTAATATTTTGATCATTCGGCTAATTAAACAATAATCTTTAAAATCCTATTTTAGGTTAAAGATTGTTCAGACAAATAAACTAATGCGTCTTCAGAGACTAAATCAAACAATTCAATGATTTCTTCATTACGCATTCGAATACACCCATGTGACATTGGAACCCCCATGGGTTCTTTATCAGGTGTACCATGAATATAGATATAACGTTGCATCGTGTCATGGCCTTCGCCTTTGTTAAAGCCCTCTTCTAGACCATCTAACCAAAGAATGCGTGACAATATCCAATCTCGTTCAGGAAATTGTGCGGCTAATTCACTGCTATAAACTTCACCTGTGGGCTGCCGTGCAATAAAAACTGCATTTTTGGGAGATTGCATACCAAATTTCTTAGCAACCCGATGCCATCCACGTGGGGTTTTACCCGTATTTTCTTGTTCCCCAATTCCATTTTTGCCAGTAGAGATCACGTAAAACTTATTATGTTTAGGTAAGCTTAAAGTTTGATTTGCTAAATCGATAAGAATATCTGCATCTTCAAGTTTAAATTGGGACATCGAATTTCTTCTCTTATATCAACTCAACTATTTTGAGCTTTAATGAAAAATTATGGGAAAGCTTGTCTTGCGCCAAAGTTAAAATATTATCAATCTTTTAACTTTGGCTCAGGACGTAGCCATAACCAAATTGCAACAACAAGCATGGTAGTATCGGTAAAGACCTTGACCCAAAACGGCGCCGAAGTAAACAGCATCAGAATACCACTTGCGGTCATCATAATGGTTGCAATCCACTTTGCCTTACGCGGTACTGTCCCATTTGCTCGCCAGTCCCGCAGGGTTGGTCCATACTTGGGGTGGTTTAACAACCACGCATCCATCTGAGGCCATCCCTTTGAGGCCGCCCAAGCAGCCAGAATAAGAAACACTGTTGTCGGCATGCCTGGTAAAATTGCTCCAATAATACCAAGCGTGATAAAAATCACGACCAGAGTTCGCCAAAACAATGTTCGCATATATAAACCTTAAGCTATTGTTACTCGTAGTATAAAGTGTTTTTCTGGTATTGTTTTGTTGATTGACCATGAAATTTGGATGAATTATTTCGAGTACTCAACGTATGAATATTGCCTCAATTAAAACATCCTATTTTGAGCCATGGTTACAGTTCAGTCACCCAATGGTAAGACAATTGGCCTTTACAATTGCCAGCCCGAACCTACTTAGCCAACTTCCCTGCAGCCTTACTATTCGACATAGTTTTCAATTACATACAGATAAAAATTGGGAACAACATTTTCAAAATTACTTACCCCGCCTAAAGCAGCTTGATGCAGCACCAGAACCCTTACTTCAATTTATGTCTCGGCTTAAGAGCACACGCTTAGGTTTACGTTTTGAAAATTTACTTTGGTTTTGGCTACAAGAAGATCAATATCATCCTTATCAGTTATTAGGCCATAGTATTCAAAAAATTGATGGAGCAAAAACTTTAGGTGAACTCGATTTTTTAGTTTTAAATCAAAATACTCAAGAAATTGAACATTGGGAAGTTGCTCTAAAATATTACCTAGGTGAAGGTCAATTAAATTTAGAACAATGGATTGGTTTAAATAGACAAGATACTTTAAGTAAAAAGCTTTACCACTTTACTGACAAACAATTTCAATTTTCAGAAGCTTTGGGTTTTAAAGTTCAACAACGTTTCGCTGTCTTAAAAGGACAACTTTATCTTCCTCTAAATTTACCTCAAGAACAGCCTATTCCTGAATGGGTAAATTTAAAACGTCGCTTAGGTACTTGGGGTACAGAAATCCCTAAATCTGACTTTTACCGCTTAGAAAGACATGAATGGCTTTGTCCTCATCAAAAAGCGAGTTCAAACACTGCTTATTGGTGGACTGATGGCCTATATTGTCAAAATATTAATGAAACCCGATTTTATATGTTCAGGCACCCTGCTTTACTAAGCTTAAAACCTTCTCTCATCAAAAATAACGGTGTTTTACAAGAGACCACGCCCTTATAGAAACAATTTATAACGTTTTTACTATTAAACAATCATGTTTCTTTTTCCGTTTGTTTTTTAATCTAAATTTACTTCATTATTAAATTTATACGGAGAAAATGATGAAAAAAGTTTTAGTCGCATCTGTAATGGTGGCATTTGTTTTAACAGGTTGTAATACGTTCAAGGGTTTTGGTCAAGATGTCTCTAAAGCTGGTGATGCTGTAACTAACACCGCACAAAAAACTGAAAATAAAATGTAAGTTATGCTTAACATTTAAAAACCTTATCGTTTCGATAAGGTTTTTTTATTTTTAAATACCCATCCCTTAGAGATTCGCCTATTATATCGGACTATATTTCACCTCATCAGTACGCAATTTCCGGTATGAACCACTCAGACACTCTCTCGCTTAGCTTAGAACTTCTACAACAGCCTTCTGTTACTCCTATTGATCATACTTGCCAAACTATTATGGCTGAGCGCTTAGCTAAGGTTGGCTTCCATATTGAACCTATGCGCTTTGGAGATGTCGATAATTTATGGGCTCGACGTGGAACCGAAGGCCCTGTATTTTGTTTTGCTGGTCATACCGACGTAGTACCAACAGGACGTTTAGACGCTTGGAATTCAGATCCATTTGCACCAGAAATTCGCGACGGCAAATTATATGGTCGCGGTTCAGCAGATATGAAAACTGCATTAGCTGCAATGGTAGTTGCATCTGAACGTTTTGTAGCAAAACACCCAAACCATAAAGGTTCAATTGCTTTTTTAATTACTTCAGATGAAGAAGGTCCTGCTGTTAACGGTACAGTTAAAGTCATCGAAACACTGGAAAAGCGTAATGAAAAAATTACTTGGTGTTTGGTTGGTGAACCATCAAGTACTCATAAATTAGGTGATATTGTTAAGAATGGCCGTCGTGGTTCTCTTAATGCTGTATTGAAGGTTCAAGGCAAACAAGGTCATGTAGCTTACCCACACTTGGCACGTAATCCAATTCATGAAGCATCGCCAGCGTTAGCTGAGTTGTGCCAAACTGTTTGGGACAATGGCAATGAGTATTTCCCTGCAACTTCATTCCAGATTTCAAATATCCATGCAGGTACTGGCGCAACCAATGTAATCCCTGGTGCTTTAGAAGTTACTTTTAATTTCCGCTATTCAACCGAGGTTACAGCAGAACAGCTTAAACAACGTGTTCATGAAATTTTAGACAAGCATGGCTTGCAATATGAAATTGTCTGGAATTTGTCTGGCTTACCATTCTTAACTCCAGTAGGTGAATTAGTTAACGCAGCTCAAACTGCTATTTTAAATGTGACTGGTACTGAGACTGAGCTTTCAACAAGTGGTGGTACATCTGATGGGCGCTTCATTGCTCCAACAGGTGCACAAGTTTTAGAACTCGGTGTTCTAAACGCAACTATCCATCAAATTAATGAACATGTTGATGTACATGATCTTGATCCATTAACTGATATTTATGAGCAAATTTTAGAAAATTTATTAGCTCAATAAAATAAAAAAGGAACTCAAAAGAGTTCCTTTTTCTTTTATAAACCAAGTAATTTTTCAATATATTCTAAGTTAGGTATATAGTAGCGTTGATCTTGCATACGCACATATTTAAATACTGCTGGGTGTTGTTCAGCCTCATGCTCATCCATTTCATCGACAATTTCAGAAATACGCAGACGAGTAGAAACTGGCATTGTTTTACAGATTAATGCAAAACGTTGGCTAATATCTTCCCCTTCAATCACTAATGCTACTGCATGTTGATCAATTGTGTTATGTACTGAGTAGACGGGTAGCTTCACATCATGCCATTCAATATGTTTTATGCCATTTTTTACATCCATGGCAGACAACACGATGTTTTGTGGCAATAGCATAGGTACCTGATCGTTACATTCAATGATATAAGCGTCAATAAAACCAGTTGAAACCGTAATAAGATGCTGTAGCTCTTGTTGGTCCATATTAGCGATCAATGATGTATTTACACTACCTTTCATGATTTGACCTCACTTTCAGACGCTACAAGTAAAGCATCGATATTCTCTAGTAACTCTTCTTCTTGGAAAGGTTTACCCATATATTGACTTACACCTAACGAGAATGCTCGTTCACGATGTTTTTCGCCTGTTCTAGATGTAATCATAATAATTGGCATGTATTGATGCATATCATGATGTCGTACAAGATTGAGAACCTCAAAACCATCCATACGTGGCATTTCAATATCAAGTAGCATCAAATCTGGCTTAATATTTTCTAGCTGTTCTATGGCGTCAACACCATCTTTAGCCGTAACCACATCATAGCCTTGGCGTTCAAGTAATCGGGAAGTGACCTTACGCACAGTTACTGAGTCATCTACAATCATGATGAGACGGCGTTCATCAGACTCTCGTTGTCTATATATTGCTTCACTAAGTTGTTTATGACGCTGAGTTGACTGAATTTGTCGCGCAATATTTTGTCCGTCTAAAATTAAGCAGACCTGTCCATCACCTAAAATTGTGGCGCCTGCAATTGCTCCAATGCTAGAGAACTGTTGACCAATTGGTTTCACTACAATTTGTGCTCGAGAGCCAATTAACTGGTCAACAAGTAGTGCCACAGTTTGGCCATTATTGGCTTTAATCATTAACACAGGTAATGAATACATCACGCCATTTAGACGTGGTATGGGTTGGTTGCCAACAAATTCTGAAAGATAACGTAATGGATAACGTTTATTTTCATACTCAAATAGTTCTTGAGGACTTTCAAAATACTGCTCTAAAGAGGCTGGTGATACTCGAATAATTCGATCGATTTGAGCGAGTGGAATCGCAAATTGTTGATCTGCCACTTTAACCATTAAGGCATCACTTACCGCTACTGTAGTCGGTACGCGAATCGTAAATGTTGTTCCCTGCCCATAGATGGATTCAACGCTGACATGTCCACCCAAAGACTTAATATCACTCTGCACGACATCAAGACCTACACCACGTCCGGAAATCTGAGTGACTTGCTCTGCTGTACTTAAACCCGGATGGAAAATGAGTTGCAGTATTTCTTGCTGTTCTAAGTCTTGTTCTGGCTTGATCAATCCGGCAAGGTTTTGACGTACTTTTTCAACATCAATGCCTTGACCATCATCACTAAAGACAACCACAACATCCGTACCTTGACGCTGAATATTAAGTTCAATACGCCCTGTTTCCGGTTTATTTGCTTGTTGCCGCTGCATTCGGTCTTCTAAACCATGGTCAATTGCGTTTCTGAGCATATGCTCAAGCGGAGTCACTAACCGTTCTAAAATATTGCGGTCCAACTCACCTTCCGTATTATTTACGAAAAGCTCAGCAGGTCTATTCAATGCTGTAGACGTCTGACGAACAATTCGTTGTAAACGCGGCAATAAACGCGAAAATGGGACCAAACGTGTCCGCATTAAACCTTCTTGAATTTCCGCTTGAATTCTTGATTGTTGTAAAAGCAAACTTTCGGTATCTCTGATCTTGTCAGATAACGTATTTTTAAAGTCGACCAAGTCCGATGCAGATTCAGCAAGCGATTTCGACAATTGATTTAAAGATGAATACTGGTCCATCTCTAACGGATCAAAGTCGGTATAACGAGAATGTTCAATTCCATGTTTAGCAATAATCTGTGTTTCTAACTCACCTTCCATTCGTCGTAACTGATCGGCAAGTCGTTGAATCGCCAACTCCATTTCAACTAGTGTATGGCTAAACTGGCTTAGGTCCATTTCAATTCGTGAACGGTTAATGGAGTTTTCACCAGACAAATCAATCATTTTCTCGATTAAGTCGGCTGAAACACGGATCATTTCATTATTCTGATCCAGACGCTCTGTTTGCTCCCATGCTCCCATCATTGGTGGAGGCTCTGTACCATCACCTTGTATAAAGGTCATCACCGGTTCTGAGCTAAACAAGTCCGCTCTAGTTAACTTAGTCGGAATCTGGATTGTAGTTTCAAAGAATTGAATATTTTCTAAACTTTGCTGTAATCCATCGAAATGCTGATAGTTATGGTTGAAAATTGCATCTTTTAACCATGCAATTGCACTTTCTAATAAATGATCATAAATATTTGAATTGAAGTGATGCAACGCAAATTGTTCAAAAGCATTTTCTAGTTGGTAGGCAATTGCTTGTACGGCTTCTAAACCCACCATTCGTGCACCACCTTTCAAACTGTGCACGGCTCTTTGTAGCTGAAGCAAAATACTACGGTTTGTACGTTGTTCAAACCATTGTTTTAATAGCGACTCAGCCATTTCTAACAATTCAGTAGCTTCTTCTAGGAACGTCTGTTCAACAACAGCCTCAATGTCCTGTTCATCAGCTGCAATTTCACTCTCTTGCGATGTAACCGTGGTAATCATCTCAACTGGAGTAGCTAACTCGGTAACCGCTGTATCGAATACCTGATCGTGATGAGTTTCTAGCTTTGCAAGAGCAGGTTCAAGTTCTACTGGTATCTCATCTATTATTATTTCAGATATCACCTCTTGCTCAGAGAATATCTCACTTTCAGTATCAAATGCCTCAACGACTGGTAAAGGTTGGAAGTTAGAGTTTTGACCCGCTCGTTTTAATGCGTTAATTGTGTAAGGGGCTGCATAATCTAGTTGTTGTTCACGCATGACTTGTAAACGATCAGCCAAGTCATCTTGAACCAAACGAATAAAATCAATTAAATCTGAAGTTGCCACTAATTGCTTTTGAATTAAACGCTCATAGATGCTTTCTAATTCATGGGCAATCAAACCAAGATACGTTGCCTGAACCATATTTGCGCCCCCTTTCAAGGTATGCAAATAACGCATTAGGTTGTTCAGAGCTGCAAAGTTTTCTTGCTCACCTACCCAAATATTAAGATCGGTATCAATTCCCTCAAGTAATTCTTCAGCTTCCTCAAGAAAGATATCTAAAAGATCAGCATCAAAATTTCGATTCACTTGTGTAGATGAAATATATTGTCGATCTTGCTGCACACTTTGACCTAATACCGCCCAGTCTACAGAGTCTGAGAAATTCTCTACAGTAGCTACTACTTCTGGCTCTTGTTCAATATTGGATATTGGTTCAAAAGATGTCGAATCCTGCTGAGGCAGGTCATTTGATAGGTCTGGAGTGTACTGCGTATAAAGTTTTAATTCTTCTAAAATACTTTGATGTTGCTTAACAACACCGACTCGCTGACCAGCAGCTAAAGCATCAAATAATTGAATGAGCTGTTGATGCGCTTTTTGATAAATTTCAAATATATAGTCTGATTGTAATAACGCAGGTTTATCAAGCAGTACTTCATAACTTTCTTTAAGTTGGCTGGTATATTCATGTAAACCCAGCATTGCTTGAGAATGTGTATGTTGCAGTAATAAATCAGCCTGTTCACTTAGGCGTTCAAGGTAATCAGGAAACTCATTACGAATTCCCTTCTCAAAATCTAATTCTGCATCCAGTAATTCAGAAACATCTAATTGTAATAATTGCGATACTAAGCCATGAGAAGGCATTAACGGATCTGTTCGGTCGCCATGTTGCTCAACATATGCATCCCAAGATTGATTAAATTGCTGCAATCTCGCTTCGAGCTGTTCACTTGAACTATATCTAGATAGTAGTTCCAAGCTATCTCGAACAAACTCACGATATTCCTGTAATAATAAAATTTCTTCAGAGTGAGAAGATAACTCTTCTTGCAGCAGTATTTTAAATAAATGCTCAACTTTGGTACTGGCCTCGAAAATTGTTTCGACCTGCGCCATTGCAGAGCTACCACGCAAAGTATGTAAAGCGCGGATTAAAGCATTATAACTGTCGTACTGATGTAACTCTTGATCTAAGAATTGATGGATCGTGGCTAAATGTTCTTCTGCCTCTTCCATAAATAAGGTCAAGGTTTCATCTAGATTTATTTCAATTTCAGTATGTGTAGTTTGAATGATTGGCTCGGCTAACGAATCTTGTTCGATATAACCTAGCTCAAGACCAGTCACTGTTTCGGCCGTAAGCGTATTTGAAAGTTGTAAAAGCTCTTCTAAAGCTGGTTCTAAACTTTGCTGTTGTTGTAGTTGTTGGCCTAATAAAATAAGAGGTCTGAAATCTAAGGTATGTGCTCTTTTTTGCTTAAAATTATCTACTAATTTAAGGAAATAGAACTTAAATACTAACTGCACATAGCTCTGGATAGTTGGCGTTAATTGTAAGCTTTGGTTGATTACCCGGTTGAGTGTATCTTCAACTGTCCACGCAAGCTCAGCTGAAGATTTAGCACCAATCATTCTTCCGGAACCTTTTAAGGTATGGAAATGACGACGAATTTCAGTGAGCGTAGCAATATTCTCAGACTGCATCCATTTATTTATCAAAGGTTGCAAATCAACAAAAATCTCTTCAATTTCTTCAATGAAGATCTCAAGAAACTCAGCATCTTGTTCAGAATAGCTATCTTCAGGTAGCGTCATTGCTTCAGTTAAAGTTTTTAATATTTCTTTCATAGCAAAGGCTTCTTTTGCTTACCCCCTGAGTGGGGAAAACTACAGAGACAACACCAGAAAAATAACTATCTCCCCAATATTTGTCTGGCGCTGCTCATACTTTTAAAAGAATAGCGATATGAGAATAGCTATTCTTATCCCCCAATTTAGTCTGGTAATTTAAAGTCCGTTACTGACTCACGTAATGACTCTGCCATATTCGCCAACTCTGATACGGAGCGAGCAGTGTCAAACGTTGCCGTTGTTGTTTGCGAAGTAATTTCTTGTACAACCGTCATGGTGGTTGCAATGTGACTCGCAGATGCTGACTGAAGTTTTGCTGCGTCGGAAATGCTCGCAATCAATTTTGCCAAGTCACCCGATACTTTTTGGATTTCATCCAGTGCAATACCCGCATCTTTTGCCAAATTCGCACCACGTACAACTTCCGTCGTTGTTTGTTCCATTGAAATAACGGCTTCGTTGGTATCGGTCTGAATTGTTTTAACCAGTGTTTCGATCTGTTTGGTTGCAGATGCTGAGCGCTCAGCAAGACGTTGTACTTCATCGGCAACCACGGCGAAACCACGACCAGCCTCACCTGCCATAGATGCTTGAATTGCTGCATTTAATGCAAGGATGTTCGTTTGGTCTGCAATATCGTTAATGAGCGATACGATGTTACCAATTTCTTGAGAAGACTCACCTAAGCGCTTAATACGTTTAGAAGTTTCCTGAATCTGCTCACGAATAGTATCCATACCTTCAATTGAACGATTTACCACTTGTGCACCATTTGATGCAATTTGTACTGAACGCTGTGCTACTTCCGCAGATTCAGAAGCGTTGGCAGATACTTGGTCAATTGACTGTGCCATTTCATTCATAGCAGTAGAAGCACCTGCAATTTCTTGCGCCTGATGTTCTGATGCCTCTGCTAACTGGTTAGTAATACTTTGCGTATCTTGTGTGTAGCGTGCAACTTCCTGAGAGGTTTCATGAATTCGTGAAACCAAATCTCGAAGTTGGTCAATTGCGAAGTTAATCGAGTCGGCAATGGCACCCGTAAAGTCTTCAGATACAGTTGCATATGAACGTAAGTCACCATCCGCCAAGTCGGCAATTTCATCAAGTAAACGTAAAATCGCATTCTGGTTACGGTCATATTCTTCCTGTAATCGAGCAACACGTTGCTTATCCATTACACTACGTAGTGTAATTAACTTGAATACAGAGAAAATTAGTCCGCCTAATGAAAGAATAAGAACAGCACCTAAAAATAAGGTGAGCCAGTTCTTTCTTGCAACATCAGATAAATGTCCTAGACTTTCCAACATTACATCCGATTTAGAGAAAATCTGAGAAGAAGCCTGACGAACATTGACAATCTGGCTACCATTTTTTAATACCGTTGCAGCAGCAGATTTTAAGACTTTGTCATATTCAGACTTAATACTTTCTAAAGATTCACGTAAAGCCGGATCAGCAATACGATCAACACCTAACTCGGCATTACCATTCAGTTCAGCATTTAAATAGGTACCAAAAGTCTCAATATCGACACTAAAGTCACTAGTTGATACATTTCCGTCCGTACCACTTAACACCGAGTTAATCGAACGTAAAATACGCTCTGCAATAAATACCTGGTTTTTAGCAATAATTACCTGACTACTTGGCAAACCTTGGCGAGCCATTTGGTCGACCATCAAGTTATATTCTGCCTGAATCTCTGGAACCGTTTCACTAATCGAGATGTTGGTATCATATAACTGGTTAAGTACTCGTTGATGTGATGAAATCAAATCAATATTTTTTGAAACCTCACCCCATATTTTCTCAACTTTTTGATATTCATCGGTCGACTTACCGTGAATATTTTCAATTTCAAGTAAGTTCTCATCAAAGTCTTTTTTAGATTGCTGTAGCTTTGTGATCGCCTCTTGAGAACCCGACTCTGTTGCTTCAGTTGCTTGTTTAGAAATGGTTTGAGATAACAGACGTAACTCACCAAGACTTCGAATTAACTGGTTATGACGAGGCACATTATAAAATAGATAAGCTAATGAAATTAACGCACATACTAAACATAACAGCGCTGCATAAAGGATAGGCTTGGACTTTTCACTTTCCCCAAATAAACTGGCAAACTGCTCAATTTTTGACTGGATTTTTGCAATAAAATTGACACTCGATTTTCCGGTAGCACCGCGATTGCCACTTTTCTTTTTAAGTTTAAAGCCCATACAGCTTCTCCCCAGAAAAATACGCTGTTCATTCACAGCATAAAAATTAGTTTATAAATTTTGTCGATGCGTTCATGTAGTGTGGGTTTTGCAATAACCGACTAAATAAAAAGACATGCCAATGTTGATTGTGTTGGTGAAAATACCCTTGGCAATATTCTTTTAGGTTTTCCTCTAAGTCTGAACTCTGAGAAAAAAAACTTTTTTTATTAAAGTGCTGAATCCCCAAAACCTGATCCACAACCAACCCCACATACTGGTCATGATGGCTAATACACAGCACTTTTTGGGTAGACGAAAATGAACTCCGCTGCCCTGAAATAAAATGAGCCAAATCAGATACCGAAAGTAATCTTCCACGAATATTTGCCAATCCCTTGACCCAACTTTGAGTATTTGGAACTGGTGTATATTTCGGTGGATAGATAACTTCTGACACTTCCCCAAGTGGTGCGACGAAGTATTGCCCTCTCATTTCAAAAGCAATTCCTGACCATCGCTGTGCTTCATTTTGAACTGAAGCGTAATTCTTATTACCCCGTTTAGACAAACGAAGTAACTCGATAAATCCATTCGCAGCCATACTCGATCCTATAAAACAGGCGTATTTATCCCGTTATTTATGTTTTTATGGATGGATGAGTTAATTTAGAAATTGTTTAATTACATCAATTAATTGCTTTTCTTCGATTGGCTTGATTAAGTAATCGATTGCGCCTTGACGTTTACCCCATACTCGGTCAGTTGCCTGATCTTTAGTACTCACAATCACCACCGGAATATGCTTCGTGTCTTCATCACGGGTAATCTGGCGCGTTGCCTGAAAACCATTTACACCTGGCATGACCACATCCATTAATACCAAGTCAGGCTGCTCAGCTTTTGCCAAAGTCACACCATCTGCACCGTTAGATGCTTCAAGTACGTCATAGCCATGCTTAGTTAGGATTTCTTTAAAACGAAAAGTTTCTGTTGGTGAGTCATCAACAATGAGAATACGTGCCATTTCTTTTGCCCTCAAATTACTTATTATGAACTTACATGATTACGAATCGCATTTAGCAATTCATCTTTGCTAAAAGGTTTCGTCAAGTATTCATCTGAACCTACCACACGCCCTTTTGCCTGATCAAATAAACCATCTTTACTAGAGAGCATGATAACGGGAATGTTCTGATAATTTTGAGAGTTCTTAATCAGAGCACAAGTTTGATAACCGTCTAAACGAGGCATCATGATATCTACAAAAACAATATCCGGATTCGCTTCAGCAATTTTAGATAAAGCTTCAAATCCATCGACAGCAGTAATCACTTCGCAACCTTCGCGTTGCAATAGAGTTTCTGCGGTACGGCGTATAGTTTTTGAGTCATCAATAACCATTACTTTCAGATTTTGGAATGCATCTTCCATTTAATCTTCCATCCCCATAACATAAAATATAAATGCAATTTAACTTAAATTTGTTTTTACAGATTTATACGCATTTTTAACATATCTATACTTCTATTTTCAATGAAAGCTTTTTGTCTACTTTCTCATTTATAAACAATAACTTTTAACCTCATCACACTTTCAAAAAAATTATCATTTTTTTTATAATGTCGATATTTTTATTCAGTTAAATAATAACTAATATATTTAAGATTAATTATTTAAAAATAAGTGACTTACCTTTCTTTTTTGGGGAATTTTATGAATAAGCGGATGAAATATGCCTTTTATAGGAACTGCTTGTCTGTATCTATAGGCATTGCCTCTTGCGGAGCACTGTTTTTCTCTTCCCCAACGTTGGCTGCAAATGCTGCTCCTAAAGCTGTCTGGTATCGTTATTATGATCAGCATGGTATTGCGAATATTAGTACATCCGTAACGCCGGCTCATATTCGCTATGGATATGAAGCACTCGACCAGAATATGCAGGTCATTAAAAGAAATCATCCTTATAATTCTGAAGCCGATTTAAATCAGTCCTCACAGCGTGCATTATCAGCTCGATATAGAGAAGAAGATAACAAATTAAAAAGAGCATATAGCAATAGTAAAACTGCGACGATTAAAAGAGACCAAGCATTATTGGCAATTAAAAAACAAATAAATTATCAGCAGGACCAACTGAGCCAATTACAACAAGACAAAATTTTATTTAAGCGGCAAGAAATGGAATATTTTCGTAAGGGTGAACAAGTTCCCGAAAGACATAAAACCTTGATTGAAAACAATCTTATGAATATTAATAAGGTTAAACAAACACTTGAAATACTTTCGAAAACCTATAATCGCACCAATAAAGATTATGAAAATATTATCGAACGTTTAAAAAAGCTTGAATAAGGTTACAGCTTTATCAAGAATAGGGGCAAAATAAAATTTGAATTACAGGATGATGCTGTATGCGCACAACGCATCTTACCCCTTCTACTTTTTTTAAATTAAGCTTGATCAGTCTGAGTTTAATCTTAGCTGCATGTAACCAGCAAGAAGTACCAAAAACAACAGCATCTGAACCTAAAAAAATTGAACTCATTCCTCAAGATTTAATTCCTGTAAAAGAAGGCTCACTCGCCGCTCAAACCGCTTTTACAGGAACTATTCGTGCAGTACAACAAAGTTCTATTCAAGCCCAAGTTAGTGCAACAGCGACTGCCGTTACAGCCAATGTAGGTCAAAAGGTACAAAAAGGCCAAGTTTTAGTTAGATTAAATAATCAAGACAATGCTGCACGCTTAGCTCAGGCACAGGCTAATCTTGCTTCTGCTCAGGCACAAGCAGAACTTGCACGTAATTTGATGAATCGAAAACAAAGATTGCTCAATCAAGGCTTTATTGCCCGTGTAGAGTTTGAACAAAGTCAGGTGGATTATAAAGGTCAACTTGAAAGTGTTAGAGCTCAACAAGCCAATGTGGATATTGCTAAAAAAGCTGATCGAGACGGTATTATTACCAGCCCCATTTCAGGTGTGATTACGAAACGACAAGTTGAACCGGGACAAACCGTTTCGGTTGGACAAACATTATTTGAAATCGTTAATCCGGATCAATTAGAAATACAAGCGAAACTACCTATTGAGCAACAAGCTGCCTTAAAAGTAGGTAGCTCTATCCAGTATCAGATTCAGGGTAACTCGAAACAATTACATGCCATACTGACTCGTATCTCACCTGTAGCAGATCAAGATAGCCGACAAATTGAATTCTTTGCGAGCCCTAAAGAAGCGATTGATTCATTAAGTATTGGTGCGTTCATTAACGGTATTATTTTGCATAATGATAGCAATCAGGGCCAAACCATTCCTTTAGATAGCATTCAAAATCTGCAACATGATCCTTTTGTATGGGTGATACGCAATCAAACGATTCAGAAAGTCAAAATTCGAGTGGTTGAGCAACGATACAACGAAAATATTGCTTTAGTTCAGGGTTTACAAAGTACAGATCAGGTAAGTCGTGTCCAGTTTGAAGATTCTGATATCAATAAAAAAGTGACGCTTACAACCGAAAAAAATAAATAAGGTAGCAAATAGCTTATGTGGTTTACCCGAATTAGTGTGAAGTACCCCGTTTTTACCATCATGATGATGCTCAGTCTAATGGTACTCGGGTTGGCATCTTGGAAACGTATGACCGTTGAAGAGTTTCCAAATATTGATTTCCCATTCGTAGTCGTCACTACGCAATATGCGGGTGCTTCACCTGAAGCAGTTGAATCGGACATTACCAAAAAACTCGAAGATCAAATCAATACCATTTCAGGTATTAAACAAATTACTTCACGCTCAAGTGAAGGGCTTTCGATGGTGATTGCAGAGTTTAATCTTGATACGTCTTCGGCAATTGCAGCACAAGATGTTCGCGACAAAATTGCTCCAGTTATTGCCCAATTCCGCGATGAAATAGATACGCCGATTGTACAACGCTACGATCCATCATCTAGCCCAATTATGTCAGTCGTGTTTGAATCTAACAGCATGAGCTTGGCTCAATTAAGCTCCTATGTAGACAAAAAAATTGTACCTCAGCTTAAAACTGTTTCTGGTGTGGGTAATGTCAATTTACTAGGTGATGCTAAACGTCAAATTCGGATTAAGGTTCATCCTGAACAATTACAAAGTTATGGTATTGGTATTGATCAGGTAATTAACACCCTAAAAAATGAAAATATAGAAGTACCTGCAGGAACCTTACAACAAAAGAATTCTGAACTAGTTGTTCAGATTCAATCAAAAGTCATCCATCCTCTTGGATTTGGTGATTTAGTTATTGCTAATAAAAATGGTTCCCCTATTTTTCTAAAACAAGTAGCAACCGTTGAAGATACTCAAGCAGAACTGCAATCAAGTGCTTTTTATAATGGAAGAACAGCGGTTTCTGTCGATATTTTAAAAAGTTCCGATGCCAATGTAATCCAAGTTGTTGATAAGACTTATCAAACCTTAGAGAAGCTAAAAGCTCAAATGCCTGCGGGTTTGAATTATAAAGTCGTCGCTGACAGCTCTAAAGGTATTCGTGCTTCAATTAAAGACGTTGTTCGCACCATTATTGAAGGAGCGGTCTTAGCGGTTTTAATTGTTTTACTCTTTTTGGGTTCCTTCCGATCTACTGTTATTACAGGTTTAACCTTACCGATTACCCTACTTGGCACATTAACATTCATCTGGGCATTTGGGTTTAGCATTAACATGATGACACTGTTGGCCCTGTCACTGAGTATTGGTCTATTAATTGATGATGCAATTGTGGTTCGGGAAAACATTGTCAGACATACAGAGCTCGGCAAAGACCATGTCACCGCGGCTTTAGACGGTACTAAAGAAATTGGGTTAGCAGTACTTGCAACCACACTCACCATTGTGGCGGTATTTTTACCAGTTGCATTTATGGGAGGCTTAATTGGGCGTTTCTTCTACCAATTTGGGGTAACGGTCAGTACGGCTGTTCTTATTTCCATGTTCATCAGCTTTACACTCGACCCAATGCTTTCCGCACACTGGAAAGATCCTGTAAAGAAAAAAGAAAGTCGACTGCAACGTTTCTTTAACTATATTTCTAATCTATTAGATGGCCTAACGCATATCTATGAAAAGCTTTTAAAGCTTGCCTTACGCTTTCGTTTCATCACAGTCATTATTGCAATTGTTTCATTGGTTGTGGCATTAGGCTTATCAAAAATGATCGGAAGCGAATTTGTACCTACACCAGATAAAGGTGAAATTCGTATTCAGTTCGAAACCCCTGTTGATTCTTCTTTAGAATATACCCAAGCAAAATTACATCAAGTTGATCAGATTATTAGGCAATTCCCTGATGTCGTTTCTACTTATGGAGTGGTTAACAGTGAAGTCGACTCCGGTAAAAACCATGCAGGTTTAGGAGTCACCCTAAAACCAAAACAAGAACGTAGCGCAGACCTGACAACACTCAACAATGAATTCCGTGATCGTTTACAAAGTGTAGCTGGCATCCGAGTGACTTCAGTCGCTGCTGCTCAAGACTCAGTGTCTGGTGGTCAAAAGCCAATCATGATTTCTATTAAAGGATCTGATCTAAATGAACTACAAAAAATCTCGGATCGTTTCATGGCTGAAATGGAAAAAATTGATGGTGTGGTCGATTTAGAAAGCTCTTTAAAAGAACCTAAACCGACTTTAGGTGTACATATTAACCGTGTACTGGCCAGTGATTTAGGTTTATCTGTTTCTCAAATTGCGAATGCGATTCGACCACTCATTGCAGGTGACAATGTCACAACATGGGAAGATCGTGACGGCGAAACTTATGATGTGAATATCCGTTTAAATGAAAATAAACGTGTGCTTCCCCAAGATGTACAGAACCTATATCTCAACTCGAATAAAACCAATGCAAATGGGCAAAATATTTTAGTTCCATTAAGCGCCGTAGCCACAACCCAAGAAAAACTTGGAGCTTCGCAAATTAACCGACGTGACCTTGAACGTGAAGTTTTAATTGAAGCAAACACTTCAGGACGTCCAAGTGGGGATATCGGTCAAGATATCGATAAAATGCAAAAAGCATTCAAATTGCCAGCTGGTTATACCTTTGATACTCAAGGGGCAAATGCCGATATGGCTGAATCTGCCGGTTATGCGTTAACGGCAATTACCCTTTCGATTGTATTTATTTATATTGTGTTGGGTTCTCAGTTTAATAGTTTTATTCACCCTGCTGCGATTATGGCATCTTTACCATTGTCCCTGATTGGTGTCTTCCTGGCCTTATTCTTATTTAGGAGTACCCTAAATCTATTTTCAATTATTGGCATTATTATGCTGATGGGGCTGGTAACCAAAAACGCGATTTTGCTTATCGACTTTATTAAAAAAGCGATGGAAGATGGGATAAGTCGTTATGATGCTATTTTACAAGCAGGCAAAACCCGTTTACGCCCAATCTTGATGACAACAAGTGCGATGGTGATGGGTATGGTTCCATTAGCTCTAGGTCTAGGTGAAGGTGGTGAACAAAGTGCACCAATGGCTCATGCTGTAATTGGGGGTGTCATTACCTCTACCTTATTGACTCTTGTGGTTGTCCCCGTCATTTTCACTTATCTGGATGACTTGAAAAACTTTATGCTGCGTCAAACCCGACGATTCATGTCATAATGCAGCGACTATCGTATAATCCGCGTTTTTATAACGCTTAACTTTTAGGACTTTTTCCATGCGCGCAAGCCGCTTTTTATTTGCAACGTTGAGAGAAACCCCAAACGATGCTGAAGTGATTTCACATCAGCTCATGTTACGTGCGGGGATGATTCGTAAATTGGCATCTGGTTTATATACATGGCTGCCGATGGGAACACGTGTGCTTAAAAAAGTTGATGCCATTGTTCGTGAAGAAATGAACCGTTCAGGTGCTATGGAAGTGTTCATGCCCGTAACTCAACCCGCAAGCTTGTGGGAAGAATCGGGTCGTTATGAACAATATGGTCCTGAATTATTACGTTTCAAAGATCGTCACGACAATCCGTTTGTGCTTGGTCCTACACATGAAGAAGTGATTACCGATTTAGCACGTAACGAGCTAAAAAGTTATAAACAGCTTCCTGTAAATTTCTATCAAATTCAAACCAAATTCCGTGATGAGATCCGCCCTCGTTTTGGTGTAATGCGTTCACGCGAGTTCATCATGAAAGATGCTTATTCTTTCCATGCAACTCAAGAATCATTACAAGAAACTTATGATGTGATGTATGACACCTATAGCCGTATTTTCACTCGTTTAGGTTTAGATTTCCGCCCAGTACAAGCAGATACAGGTTCAATTGGTGGTTCAGCTTCACATGAATTCCACGTATTAGCTGCAAGCGGTGAAGATGACATTGCATTTTCAACTGAGTCTGATTATGCAGCAAACGTTGAAATGGCTGAAGCTGTTTTAGTGGGTGAGCGTGCAGCGCCTACACAAGAATTTAAATTGGTTGAAACACCAAATCAAAAAACAATTGCTGATGTTTGCCAGTTCTTAAATGCTGATCCTAAACAATCTGTAAAAGCATTATTGGTTCAAGGCGTTGCTGATGAGAAAGGCAATGTACCTGTCGTTGCTCTATTCTTACGTGGTGACCACGAACTGAATGAAATTAAAGCCGAGAAACATCCTCTAGTGGCCGCTCCTCTTGCGTTTGCCACAGAAGAACAACTTCAAGCATTTGGCTTAACTGCAGGCTTCACTGGTCCACAAGGTTTAGTTGAAAAAGGCATCACTGTAATTGTTGACCGTGCTGCATCTGTTCTTTCTGACTTCGTTGCTGGTGCAAATGAGGCAGACAAACATGCTGTAGGCGTAAACTGGGAACGTGATGCACAGATTACTGAAGTTTTCGATTTACGTAATGTGGTTGAAGGTGACCCATCTCCAGATGGTAAAGGTACACTACAAATTAAACGCGGTATTGAAGTAGGCCATATTTTCCAACTTGGTACTAAATACTCTGAAGCTTTAGGATGTAAAGTTCTCGGTGAAGATGGCAAACCATTTACAGTAACAATGGGCTGTTATGGTATTGGTGTGACACGCGTAGTTGCAGCTGCAATTGAACAAAATTACGATGACAAAGGGATTATTTGGCCACAAGCGATTGCTCCTTTTGAAATCGCAATTGTTCCAATGAATGCACACAAATCACCACGTACTCTTGAAGCAGCAGAAGCGCTTTATGCAGAACTTCAAGCCCAAGGCTTTGACGTATTACTTGATGACCGTAACGAACGTCCGGGTGTTAAATTCTCTGACCTTGAACTAATGGGTATTCCACACCGTATTGTGATTGGTGAAAAAGGTCTTGATGCAGGCACTTTTGAATATAAAGGTCGCCGTGATGCTGAAGCGAGCAATTTAACTAAAGAAGAACTCTTAGCTAAATTAGCGCGTTAATAAATACATAAATAAAAAAGCAGCTTTTAGAAGCTGCTTTTTTTAATTTAATTTTATGCCTGAACTGTTAAGTCTTTAATGGTTGTGGAAGATCCATTGTTTTTAACCGATTCAATGCCTTTATCTCGTGAAGCTTCACTGGCATAAAACTGGCTCGAACCAATAATTTGATGATTTGCAGCTTTTAAATTGAAGTAAGGTTTCCCATTTTTTGCAGTTAAACGATCATATCGCGCATCGTCACTACTATTTTTTTGAACTGACTCAATACCATTGACTGCTGATGCTTTTGCTTTATATAGCTCACTATTTAAAATAATTTCGCCATTACCAGCCTTAAGTACAAAGCGATATTGTCCATCATTCGCTTGTGTAATTTCGTACCATCCTGCCATATGAACCTCGTTTTTTTGTTGGTGTGGGTATGACTTTCGTTATTATTCTGGACGAAAGTTAATTCTTCTTAATGACAATATAAATGAGCTATTAAGCTTTAGATAGTCTACTTTTTATACATTATCGTAATAAAATTATAAGGATGTTGAAATGTAAAAAGGTAGAGATCACGCCTGCAATCTCTACCAAAATGTAATTAAAATTAACAAATTAAGCTTTTTTTACAAATTCAGATTTTAACTTCATCTGACCAATACCATCAATTTTACAGTCAATATTGTGACCATCACTTGCGTCTGGAACTAAACGAATAGTTTTTACTTTTGTTCCGACTTTAACAACTGAAGAAGAACCTTTAATTTTTAAATCTTTAATTACAGTAACGCTATCGCCATCCGCCAAAACGTTTCCATTAGCGTCTTTAATAACTTCTTGCTCTTCAGTTACTAAAGCTTCCCCTTCTTTCCACTCGTGTGAGCATTCTGGACAAATTAATAAATCGCCGTCTTGATATGTATATTCTGATTGGCATTTTGGACAGTTTGGCAAAGACATAAAAAAATCTCAAAAAGTATATTATGCGAGATATGACTCATTTTTTAAAGTTTTAAATAAAAGACTTTTACCAAAAAAAAATTTATATATTTAACTTTTGCTCTTTTCTAATAAATATTCTTTTAAAATAATCGCATGGTTATGTTCCACATCTTTAGCCGAATATAAAAGTGTGACTTTATGATGTGAAACGATTTCTAATAACTCTTTTACTGCGGGGTTGGTTTCTAGTTCTTTTAAATAACGTTGTTTGAACTCATTCCAATGTTCTGCGGACTCTGCATGAAACCACTTACGAAGTTCAGTTGAAGGAGCTATTTCTTTTAACCATAAATCTAAATGAGCATTTTCTTTGCTAATCCCTCGACTCCATAGTCGATCAACTAAAATTCGCTTACCATCACCACCGCTTACATCGTCATAAATTCTTTTAATTTGTATATCCATATCTTTATCTCACAAGAAGGCTTAACTGATTGAGCTTCATATGATCATTCAATATTTTGTTCATTTTTGATAGTGTTTAAAAAATAAAAAATGAGTAGTTTTTCTACTCACTTTTTATTTAAATCTCAATTAAAAAAAGACAATTATTGATCTGGAATGTCGGCTTCTACTAACAACTTCAATAAAGATAAAGACTCTTGCCAGCCTAAATAGCATGCTTCCACAGGAATAACTTCAGGTATTCCTTCTTGGGTAATGTGTATTTCTGTGCCGACCAATACTGTTTTTAATGTAATGGTGACCTGCATCGTGCCTGGTAAATTTGCGTCGTCAAATTGGTCGTTATAACGAATTAATTCATTGGGAACCAGTTCAACATAAGTTCCCCCAAATGAATGCGTTGACCCGGTTGAGAAATTGGTAAAGCTCATTTTGTATGAGCCCCCTACTTTTGCATCAAAACTATGAACCTTCGCGGTAAAACCGTGAGGTGCCATCCATTTAACTAAAGCATCTGGGTCAAGAAAAGCACGATAAACTCGTTCAGCTGGTGCCTTAAACACTCGATGTAATTTTACTGTACCTGTTGCCATTGTCTTCTCCTTATTTTAAGTCCATTTAAGTTATAAAAATTATGTTGAATAGCTTAAACCGTAGAATTTCTTTTAACGTATATTTTTGGTGTTTTTTTGACCTAAACCAATTGTTTTATACAAAATTAAATTACGAAAACTATGGCTGATTTTTTAGTAAAAATGGAGCAAAATAGTCAGCAATCATAAAGAAACATATTGAATTTGAGATTAATCATGAGTCTGCTCGCTTTCTCCTCATATGCATTAAACGGTGTAGATGCACAAAAGTTTTTACAAGGCCAAGTGACTGTAGATACTGAACGTTTAGCTGAAAATGAAACACGCTATACAGCCATTTGTGATCTTAAAGGCCGCATCCATTTTGGCTTGTGGCTAAAAAAGAATAATGCAGAAAGTTTCGAAATTATTGTCACTCAAGATCAAGCAGAAGAATTCGCGAAGCACATTAAAAAATATGGTGCTTTTTCAAAAATGACCTTAAGTGAACAAGGTACTGTGTTCCCAAAAGTTGTGAATGGCCATACTGAGTTCAGCTCTACAGAAACTGATATTTCCGAATGGCAAAAACAAGCCATCATGACAGGTCAAGCATGGATTGCTCAAGCGACTGAACATGAGTTTCAGCCACAAGAATTACGTTTACATCAACGCGAAGGCGTCAATTACGATAAAGGCTGTTACTTAGGTCAAGAAATTGTGGCGCGCCTTTGGTTTAAAGCAAAACCAAAACACTGGTTACATTTAGTTCAAGGTACGGGTGATGCACCTGCTCCAGCAACTCAACTGCACAATGATGTAGAAGTGGTTAATAGTACCCAAACTACTGACGGTTATATTGCCTTAGTTGTCGCGAAACCTGCCGCCCTTGAAGAGTTAGGGCTTCAAGTTTTAGATTTACCAGAAGCTTTAAGTGGTGATGTTGCTAGACCACAATAATTATATTTAATAAATTAAAAGCCCGTGGATAAATCTACGGGCTTTTCTATAGATACAAAATTCTAATGAATTCATTAAATTAGGGCATCAATTTTTTAAGTTTTCTATGCCATCATAATCCATGTTGTAATCTAAGAGAAAAAATATGAAAACTAAACTTGCTACACTCATGTTGAGTTTGGCTTTTTTCGGTTCTGCTCATGCTGATGTTAAAACACTTGAACAAAATCTGAAGACAAATTATCCAGACCTCCCTGTAAAAGGTGTCTATCAGTCACCTGTCGCTGGAATTTATGAAGTCTATACAAGTGGCCGTATTGTTTATACCAATCAAGATGCAAAATACTTTTTTGTAGGCAATTTAGTTGATATCAAACAACAAAAAAATATGACAGAAGAGCGAATTGCCGAATTGGGTAAAATTGATGTTAAAAGTCTCCCATTAAATCAGGCAATTAAATACGTCAAAGGTAAAGGAGAGCGTACTCTTTATATTTTCAGTGACCCTGATTGCCCTTACTGTCAGCGTCTAGAACAAAATATGGTTGGAGTGGATAACGTAACGGTATATGTATTCTTATATCCACTGACCAGCTTACATCCAAATGCTGAAAAGGTTTCTAATCAAATCTGGTGCTCTAAAAACCCTTCAGAAGCTTGGACAAATTATATGCTTAACCGTAAATTGCCAGCGGCTGGCAAAAGCTGTACAAGTCCAATTCAGAAAAATATTGCTTTAGGCCAGAAATTAAATATAGATGGTACACCAACTCTGTTCTTACAAGATGGTCAAAGAATCTCTGGCGTACCAAGTGATGCAAAACAGATTGAAGCATTATTACAGTCAGTAAAATAATCCAATACGCCATTCTCTTAAGTAGAGTGGCGTATTATTTTTCTCCACAGTTTGCTTTATAGACATCGTTTTATATACAAATCGGCTGTTTACTTTCGGCCATCAATATTTATGATGAGAAATTGAATTGAGCTAATACATCGATGGAATGATGTAGCTACAAAGTAAAAGGTTAAAAAGAAATGAAGAAATTACTTATCGCCAGTCTAATTGCCATTTCAAGTTCATCAATATTTGCAGCAGACACTACGACATCTGCAGCTAAAAACGATGTATTTAAACAGGCTGAGCAGCTATACGCAGCAAAAAATTATCCTGCTGCCTTTCAAGAAGTCCAACGTCTTGCACAAACAGGAAATGCTCAAGCCATCTATAACTTAGGCTATATGACACAAATGGGCCAAGGTACTGCCAAAGATAATGCCAAAGCTCTGAAATATTATGAAGATGCCTCAAATAAAGGTTATGCTCAAGCAAGTTACACGCTTGCACAAATTTATGAGACTGGTGAATTAGGTGTTGCCAAAGATAGCAACAAATTCAGTCAATATATTCAAAAAGCAGCAGCTCAAGGTTCTGATGATGCAACTGTCAAAATAGCAACCATTTTATTTGCACAGAAAAAACCTCAATCTCACCAAATTGCTTTACAAAAGCTAGCGCCTTTGATTAGAAAAGGAAACTACCCTGCTATTCAGGTCAAAGCGCTTTATGATATTAGCCAAGGGGTTGAAAATAAAAATCCTTTAATGAAACGCCAAGGCATTGAAGCTTTACAAACAATTGCCCAAAAGGGGTATGCGCCTGCATCTATGGCTTTAGCAACCATGATGGCGAATGGCAATATCATTCCTCAAAACCTGCCTCAAGCAAAACAGATCTTTACTGAGCTTGCTAAGCAAAATGTTCCTAATGCTAGAGAATCTTTAGCTTCGGTCGAAAAAATTATTGCTGAGAAGAATAAACAAGCTGCCGCCGCTCCTACGCAGCCAGCTCCTAAAAAATAGTAAAGAGACAATAGCCCCGCATGGGGCTTTTCTTTTACCACCACAAAGCAATAAGCCCACTCACCCCCATAAAGCCAATAATGGTACTAATCATTAAGGGGGTTAATGCTCTTTCATTTAAACCGTAGGCTTGCCCAAAAATACCAAAAGCGATCGGCATTGGCAGCGCAGCAAGTAAAGTGCCAGCATATAACATCTCTTGGCTCACGTTTGGCAGTAAAAGGAACAGCCCAAAAATCACAACAGGCATAAGGATGACATTAAATCCAGCCAACAATATACTTTGGAAATTCACGGCGGTAATACCAATACCAACCAAGCTGCCACCAATAGCAAATAATGCTAGAGGCGAAGCTGTTCTTCCTAAAAGTTCTAAGGCTTGTCCAAGTTTTGAAGGCAGATGAATATCTAGCAAAATGCAGCTCATCCCAACTAAAATTGCAATAATTACAGGGTTTTTAAGTAAATTAATGAATGTTTTTTTCAGTAAAGGCAAAAGCCGTTGCTGTTGATGCAAACCCGCTTCTGCCAAAATAAGCATTAAAGCAACTATTAATAAATTTTCGATAATTAAGGTTAAAGATATATAGATTGCAGCATGACTCCCCATTAGCATGGTTAGAATCGCTGTACCCATAAAACCTGTATTTGACATAGAAGCGCCCATCGATATGACTGCACTATGTGTTAGGCTATTTTTAAAATACTTGCGGTAAAGGATAAAAGCCAAAAAAAACAAGATTAAAGAGCCGCCACCATAAGCAATAAAATAAGCTGGGTGCCAAATATCTTGTAAGTTTTTATTGGCTAAAGATTGGATTAAAAAAGCAGGTAAAGAAATTTTAATAACAAATGCACTCAGAGCCTTAATTTGTTCAGGTGTTACCAGTTTAATGAGGACACTACAGTACCCCATCAATAATAAAATCAAAATTGGTAAAATTACCTGAAAAACCACAGACTACTTCCTCACTCATTTCAAAAGAAAAACGGGCAAATCTTAATTTGCCCGAATATTAAAAACTAAAAAGAATCAAAAAGCTGTTTTAAGCCATGTGGTTGGCAACGCAAATATTGAGGAGCAATTTTGACTTTTGCACCCAATGTAGCAGCAGCATGCCATGGCCAACGTGGGTCATATAACATTGCACGCGCAAGACCAATGGCATCAGCTTGCTGGTTTTCTAAAATTTGTTCAGCATGCTGTGGGTCAGTAATAAGCCCTACCGCAATCACAGGAATAGATACATGTTTTTTAACCTGTTCCGCGAAAGGAACTTGGTAACCTGCTCCAATAGTAATATTTTGATGCTCATGTAAACCACCACTAGAGACATGAATATAGGCCGCACCTAACTGTTCTAAGGCTTTTGATAAACCAACCGTAGACTCAATATCCCACTGCTCATTGCCATCCATCCAGTCAGTTGCAGATAAACGTACCCCTACCGGATAACCTTCGGGAACAGCAAGTTTAATCGCCTGAAGTACCTCTAACGTCATACGCATACGGTTTTCTAAAGAGCCGCCATATTCATCAGTACGTTGATTGGCAATTGGCGATAAGAATTGGTGTAGCAAGTAACCATGAGCAGCATGTACCTCAATTAACTCAAAGCCCGCTTCAACTGCACGTTTGGCCGCAGCTGCAAAGTCTTGTTGAATTTGTTTAATCTCGGCAATGGTTAAAGCATGTGGCGCTGCATCGTGAACCGAAAAAGTACTTGTACTTGGAGCAACTGTTTGCCAACCATGTGGCTGATCTTTTGCAATTTGGCCTTTACCCAACCAAGGCTTTTCAGTAGATGCCTTACGTCCAGCATGAGCTAACTGAATTCCAAATGGCATAGGAGAAAGTGTTTTAACTTTTCCCAATAAAGTTTTGATCTGGTCACGTTGCTGATCGTTCCAAAGGCCAAGATCTGCATAACTAATTCGACCTTCCGCCTGTACAGCTGTAGCTTCCACAATACATAGCCCAGCTCCAGACAACGCGTAATTTGCCCATTGCTGTTCATGCCAATAGGTTATTTCACCATCATCTGTTGCCGAATATTGGCACATTGGGGCAATTACAATTCTATTGACCAGTTGTAGTGAATCGAAATTAACCGTTTCAAATAATTTTGCCATTTTTAATTCCTAGAATTGTTTAATTACACGTAAACCTGCACTCCAGTTACGTCCATCAGCAGGTTCGAAATAGCGGCTATTACCGTCATTTACAATCACTGAACCTGCATATTTTTTATCAAAGAGGTTATCTACACGAGCAAAGCTATTGACTTTCCAATCGCCCATTACCCATGCATAACCAACATTTGCTGAGGTTACACTGTAGCTCGGTGCTGCGTCACTGTTGGTATCATTCACGTATACTTTGTCCATATACTGTACATCTACACCACCATATAGACCGTGCGATGGCTGCCATGCCAAAGAGGCATAAGCTTGGTTTTTGGCAATACCCGGTATGGCATTTCCTGTTGGAATTGCTGAAGCGAGAACTTTGTCGTCTTGATCAAGTTTTTCAGGAACGTTCGCATCAAAAGTCGCATCTAAATATGTATAACTTGCAGTCGCAGTTAAATCTCGCCACAACTTTTTATTCCATGCAAACTCTACACCTTCACGTAAGGTTTTATCTGCATTACGAAAGGTTGAACGCCCCCCTAAGTTTCCCGCTGAAACAATATCATTCTTAGTCTTTGTTTGGAAAACTGCCAAAGTAAAATCACCTAGTAGGTTTTGTGACTTTAAGCCTGTTTCATAGGTATCGCTTGTAGATGGTTTTAAACCAAAGTTAAAACCTGACTTTGAAATATCAGTCTGATAAGCCATTTCAGTAAAAGTTGGTGTTTCAAAACCTTTGGCATAACTTACATAGGCCATAAGTTCTGGTAAAATTTGCCAACTTAAAGCAGCAGAAGGTAAAACTTTATCGTAATCCGTCTTACCACTATCATCACCATTACTTAAATAGTTATCTTTAGATTTGTAGTGGACATTGCTATAGCGAACACCCGTGTCTAAACGCCACGTAGGTAAGAATTGCCATGAAGCTTGTAAATATGGATCGATATTCCATAAAGTATTGTCTTCATCACGGCGTAAATTACCTTTGACACCATAAGAAGGTTGACCATTTACTAAATTAAAGTTTTCAAAACCTTTACGATCTTCATCCATTGCATCAAGTGCAACACCGACACTTAGTGTGGTATTTGGAAGCAACTCTTTACCTGTCCAACGGAAATCAGCACCATAATAATTACGTTCAAAATCAATCACGCCACCAGCATGATTAGGATTTAACTGTGCACTTTTAGGGATACATATTTGTGTATCTTTCTTAAATGCGCATCTAGGAATAGATTGATATTGAATGACTTGACGATTGCCTAAATATGCCATGGCATAGAGTTCATTTTTGTCATTAATCGGCTTAGACCAAGTCACGCCCGTTTGGGTTTGTTCAATATCTTTACGCACATTGAAGTTTTTATCACGAATATCTGGATCAATTTGTTTTGGATTTTGCTGCCACAAATCTCTAGTTAAACCTTGTGGATCATCTGCATGGATTTTGACATAGTTGGTTACCCAGTTGATTTTACTACCATCATCAAGATTCCAGCTGAGCTTTGCATTATTTAGTACTTTTTCTGCACCGCTATGTTCGCGGTAACCGTCGGTATCAAAGTATGATGAGCTAATAATATAACTTGGTTCATTCGCCCCTTTCGCCCCACCTTGCAGCACAAGTCCTGCTCGGCTTTTATCATGGCTACCCCCCGAATAGCTCAGCTCAATTGAGTCCTTCCCTTGCCCTTCTTTAGTAGAAGTTAAAATAGTCCCGCCTGATGAATTTCCATAAAGTGAAGAAAAAGGTCCTGTTAGAACTTCAACATGATCCAGACTGCTTAAGTCGATATTAGATGTTTGGCCCTGCCCATCTGGCATTGTTGCAGGGATACCATCCACATAAAGACGAATACCACGGACACCAAACGTAGAACGTGCACCAAAACCACGCATAGATAGCTGTAGATCTTGCGCATAATTTTCACGGTTACGAATCTGTAAACTCGGTATGCCCTTCACAACTTCAGTTAAATTTACTTGTGAAGAACTATCCACTTGAGGTGCCTCGATTCGGAAAACCGAAGCTGGTGTTTGTAAATAACCGGTGTCAGTACGTGTCGCTTCCACATGTAAAGTTGGCAATTTGGCAACGTCTGAATTTAAGTCTTCTGCCCAAACAAGTGGGCTAGAAATACAGCCCATACTCATCAAAATACAGTAATGAAGTCGGTTTAAGCGTAATAAGGACATGCTTATTTCCTTTATTTATATTGTAGTTATGATAACAAAAAGCAGTGTCTTGTCTGGATATAGAATTCGGTCTACATTGTTGTAAATCTGGAACGCTCTTTTTGCCATATAAATTTGTTTGCCAGATGAGAATTATCGACTTAATGATGGATGATCTTTCCAGCAATACCGTTCAGGCCAGTCTTTTGCTTCCTCGGCATAATCAATTCCAATACGTGGCGTTAAAACCACTTCTGGCTGTGTAGTGGCTGCTTCAATCCATAGTCCAGATTCTTCACCTAAAGTCTGGCCCTTTAAGGTCCGATCAATGCCTAAATAACGCGTCAGTTTGCCGGGTCCAGCCAAAAGCTTATATTCTTTTTTAGTTGAAGCACTATTTAAAAATGCTGATCGAATCATCACTCCTTCAGGTACACCTTCTGTTTGAGTAATAATGTTGAGCATTTCATACATGCCATAAATTAAATAGACATAAATGGTACCACCATGGCGATACATCACCTCTGTTCGTGCGGTACGTTTATCATTGTAGCTATGGCAGGCTTTATCGCGAACGCCCAAATAAGCTTCTGTTTCACTAATTGTACAGCGGATAACTTGTCCATCAGGCTGTCGCTTACATAATACGCAGCCGATTAAATCATATGCTACTTCCGAAGTTTCTCGTTGAAACCAGCTTAATGGTAAAATATCTGACATAGTATTCTCTGAAATATTACATACCACACGTTATACTTGATTAATCCAGTATATCTGTTAATTCTGCGAGTTGGCATGCCTGAGTTACCCGAAGTCGAAACCACCAAAACCAGTTTATTTCCCTTATTGAATCAAAAAGTTCTAAGTGTTGAAGTACGCAATCCTAGCTTACGCTGGCCTATACCAGATAATGTTCAGAAACTTGTTGGGCAACGTCTCATTGGGTTAAATCGACGTTCAAAATATATTTTGGCAGAGTTTGAACAAGATCAAATGCTCTGGCATTTAGGAATGTCAGGTAGTTTTCGCCTGTGTCAACCAAATGATGAACTGAGAAAACACGATCATCTCATTATTCAATTTGAAGATCAGCAGTTACGTTACCATGACCCACGTCGTTTTGGCTGTATTCTTTGGCTTAACCCTGAAACTCAAGGCAAACTCATCGATACTTTAGGGCCAGAGCCTTTAAGTACTGACTTTCATGCAGAATATTTAGCTTCTAAACTTAAAAATAAAGCTGTCGGCATAAAAATTGCACTCATGGATAATCATGTAGTGGTTGGTGTTGGCAATATCTATGCAACTGAAAGTTTGTTTAATGTTGGCATTCATCCAGCACAGCCCGCTGGTGATTTAACCATGCAACAGATTGAGAAACTGGTTGTTGAGATTAAGCGAATTTTAAAGTCAGCAATTGATTTAGGCGGCTCGACTTTACGAGACTACAGCAATGCCATGGGTGAAAATGGTTATTTTCAACAGACTTTACTCGCTTATGGTCGTGCCGGAGAAATGTGTGTTAACTGTGAAACCACATTAGAAAACTTAAAACTTGGACAGCGTGCCAGCGTATTTTGCCCACAGTGCCAACCGCTTAAAAAGCTGAGAAAGCCTTAATTTTTTGGAGGAAGACAACATGCAAACAGCAATTGTCCGACATATTTTAGTCAAAGATAAAGACTTAGCCGAACAGCTGAAAAAGAAGCTACAAAGTGGTGCTGACTTTGCCAAACTTGCCAAACAATACTCTACCTGTAATTCGGCAAAACGTGGTGGTGAACTTGGTGAAGTCAAAAAAGGACAATTGGTGCCTGTCATTGACAAAGTAGTTTTTACGGCTGCTGAACGTGTATTACAAGGTCCAATCAAAAGCCAGTTTGGCTATCATCTCTTAGAAGTTAAATTCAGAATGACTGGCTTACGTTGATTTCAGCATTTTACTTGTAATTGTGAGAAGCTTTAGCCTGCATATTGATTTGATATGTCCAGGCTTTAACATACTCACCCGATTCTAATTTTATATCTGCTGTCACGCGTTGGTATTGAAAGCCTTCAAAATCATCTAACATTTGCCAGTTTTCTGCTAACTTTTCTGTGCTAAACAAATAGCCTTCTACCCAATCTGCTTCGGGATCTAACTCTAAAGCTTTTAAACCTTTGTCTGGTCCCCAATCTAAAATATGAATCACTCCTCGTACACTCGCTTTTGTCCAGTTACCACCAATCTGCTCTAAAATATGAGCATTTGCTTTATTAGGGCATAAAGTTCCATATACAAAAAGCTGATTCATTAATTTATGTTCCTTGTTCTATCTGCTTAGCTAAACTTAACTGTGATTTAGCAAGTTTATCAATATCTCTAGTCCAGTATAAAATGCTATGTAATAAAAAACGGTACTCTAGGTACCGTTTTTTATACTCAAATTCTTTTTATTAAGCTTGTTTTTTCAACTCATCACGAATTTCACGTAATAATTGGATATCTTCTGGAGTTGCAGCTGGAGCTTCTGGCTCATTCTTATCACGGCGAAGTTTGTTTAATAATTTCACCATTAAGAACACAACCCAAGCCAAAATCAGGAAGTTAATTAAAATGGTCAGGAAGTTACCATAAGTTAATACATTGATCCCTGCTTTTTGTAAGGCATCTAGAGATTGTAAGTTATTAGGGTTTGCACCTAACACGATAAATTTCTGAGAGAAATCAACACCACCACCAGTAATTACAGTGATAAGCGGCATGATGATATCTTTTACTAACGAGTCTACGATTTTGCCAAAAGCACCACCAATAATTACACCAATGGCTAAATCCATCATATTGCCTTTAATGGCAAATTCTTTAAATTCTTGAATAATACTCATCTAAACATCTCCAGATGTAGGGGGGAGGAACACATCATATTTTTCTTTTTTCACTGGCCTCTTATCCGTCTAGATAGTACTCGCCATGATATTGATAATTTAATATTTTTTTCAAAAAAAGAAAGCTATTTCACACTTTAACAACATATTTGCTTACAAGAAAAATATGACTTTAAGTTTACTTTCAGCTTTACCAGTAAGCAATAAAAAACCGCTAAACGAATTTAGCGGTTTTTCTTTTTCATTTAAGAAAAATTATTTATCACGGTTACGTTTACGTTCGTTTTCAGTCAAGTAACGCTTACGGATACGAATTGATTTTGGAGTAACTTCTACTAACTCGTCATCTTCAATAAATTCAAGAGCTTGTTCAAGCGTGAATTCAATTGCAGGTGTTAAAGTTAAGGCATCATCAGTACCAGACGCACGAACGTTAGTTAACTGTTTCGCTTTAGTTGGGTTTACAACCATATCGTCTGAACGAGAGTTAATACCTACGATCATACCTTCGTAAACTTCTAACTGTGGCTTAGCGAATAAACGACCGCGGTCTTGTAAGCTGAATAATGCATAGCCCAAGCATGTACCTTGAACCATAGAAATCAACACACCGTTTTGACGCTTCGCAACAGTACCTTGTTTAAGAGGACCATAGTGAGAGAAGCTTGAAGTCATAATACCAGTACCAGAGGTCATGGTTAAGAATTCAGAACGGAAACCAATTAAACCACGTGAAGGAACAGTTGCTTCAATACGGATACGGCCTTTACCGTCAACTTCCATATTGGTCATTTCGCCTTTACGGTGACCCATTTGTTCCATTACAGCGCCTTGGTGCTGCTCTTCAACGTCAAACGTTACGTTTTCGTAAGGTTCTTGTTTTTCACCATCAATTTCTTTAATGATTACTTGCGGACGTGATACACCTAATTCGAAGCCTTCACGACGCATGTTTTCAATTAAAACTGAAAGGTGAAGTTCACCACGGCCAGATACTTTGAAACGGTCTGGACTGTCAGTATCTTCAACACGTAAAGCTACGTTGTGAATTAATTCGCGGTCAAGACGCTCACGAATATTACGTGAAGTTACGAATTTACCTTCTTTACCAGCAAACGGAGAGTTGTTTACTTGGAAAGTCATAGACACTGTAGGTTCATCTACAGATAAAGGTGGTAATGCTTCAACGTTTTTCGGATCACAAATCGTGTCAGAAATGTTAAGTGCATCAATACCAGTAATACATACGATATCGCCCGCAGATGCAGAATCAACATCAATACGCTCTAAACCATGGTAACCCATGATTTTTAAGATACGACCATTACGTGTATTGCCTTCTTTGTCAATTACAGTAACAGGAGTATTTAGTTTTACAGAACCACGTTGAATACGACCAACACCGATAACACCTACGAAGCTGTTATAGTCAAGTGATGAAATCTGCATTTGGAATGGACCATCAACATCAACAGCTGGTGGCTCAACGATGTCTACAATCGTTTCGAACAACGGAGTCATGTCTTCTGCAAGCTCTTCAGGAGCAGGACCCGCTACACCACGTAAACCTGATGCATAAACGATTGGGAAATCAAGTTGCTCATCAGTTGCGCCAAGGTTATCAAACAAATCAAATACTTGATCGATTACCCAGTCTGGACGCGCACTTGGCTTGTCAACTTTGTTGATAATCACGATTGGTTTTAAACCACGGGCAAAGGCTTTTTGAGTCACAAAGCGAGTTTGTGGCATTGGACCTTCTTGTGAGTCAACAAGAAGTAGTACGCAGTCAACCATCGACATTACACGTTCTACTTCACCACCGAAGTCGGCGTGTCCCGGGGTATCCACGATGTTGATACGATAAGTTGTATCTGTACGTTTGTCTAACCAAGTAATAGCGGTGTTTTTCGCTAAGATGGTAATACCACGTTCACTTTCAAGCGCATTCGAGTCCATGACACGCTCAATCTCGCCTGCTCGGTCACCGAGAGCACCTGATTGCTGAAGTAGTTTATCGACAAGTGTGGTTTTCCCGTGGTCGACGTGCGCAATAATTGCGATATTACGGAGATTTTTGATATCTGACATGAAAATTCGAAACGCCTAAAATTTGAGGGCAAATTATACAGAAAAACACTACTCTTGAGTAGTGACAGTTTATTGACATTGACAAAAAAATTTTCCAATAGTCTGTATTTCGTTTTGTAAAGATAGGTATCTCGATTAGAATAGCGCCAATTTGCGAAATTGCGGCGTATTTACTCCCATGTCCAATCAACCATCACAAGACCGTCTTGACCTCGTTTATGGGCTAGATGACCGACCAAAACCGTTCGTGGCTTTTTTGGCAGCCTTTCAACATTTGCTTGCAATTATTGTCCCGATTGTTACTCCCGGGCTTCTAATTTGCTTAGCACTAGGCGTTCCACGAAATGAAACCAATATGATTTTATCAATGTCTTTGGTCATTTCAGGAATCGCGACTTTCTTACAATGTAAAAAAGTTGGTCCGTTTGGTGCAGGCTTACTTATTGTTCAAGGTACAAGTTTTAACTTTATTGGCCCGATTATCGGTATTGGCAGTGCAATGGTTGCTGCAGGTACACCAGTCAATCAAGTTATGGCTGCTATTTTTGGTGTTGTGATTGCAGGTTCATTTATTGAAATGGGCGTATCACAAATTCTCCCATGGGTAAAAAAGCTAATTACTCCCCTTGTGACAGGTATTGTGGTACTCCTGATTGGTCTAACGCTCATTAAAGAAGGTTTGATTAGTATGGGCGGTGGTTATCAAGCCATGCAGGACCATACTTTTGCCAGTGCTGATAACCTTATAATGTCGTGTACGGTTCTTGCTATTATTATTGTCCTAAACCGTATTCGTATTGTCTGGATTAAAAGTTCAGCTATTTTAATTGCTTTAGTGATTGGCTACATTCTTGCCGGCTTTATGGGATATCTAGACTTCTCTGGTCTAAAAGATGCGCCCGTGATTCAAATTCCGACACCGATGCATTTTGGCTTAAGCTTCTCATGGGGCTTATTTATTCCAATGGCATTTATTTATTTGGTTACGTCTTTAGAAGCAATTGGTGACGTAACGGCAACCAGTAAACTATCAAACCAACCTGTAGATGGTCCTCAGTGGATGCAACGTATTAAGGGTGGTGTGTTAGTAAATGGTGCAAATTCACTACTTGCTGGCCTATTCAATACCTTCCCAAGCTCCGTGTTTGCCCAAAATAATGGTGTTATCCAATTAACTGGCGTAGCAAGTCGTTATGTAGGAATCTGGATTGCTGCTTTACTCATTTTATTAGGTCTATTCCCTGCTGTAGCTGGTGTAATACAAGCTGTTCCACAAGCCGTATTAGGTGGAGCAGTCATGGTAATGTTCGGTGCTGTTGCTGCCTCAGGTATTAATATTCTTTCATCAATTCATTTAGACCGCCGTGCTCTTTTAATTATTGCGATTTCACTTGCATTAGGCTTGGGTGTTGCTCAGGTGCCACAAATTTTGGAGCATCTGCCAGAATTATTTAAAAATATTTTTAGTTCCGGCGTAGCAACAGGCGGTATTGCAGCATTAATTTTAAATGTTGTACTCCCAGAAACACATAAATAACCAATTTTAATTTTGATTACTGCCCAGTTTTCACTGGGCATTCTTCTTCATGAGAGATGTACATGGACCCTAAAAGTGAAGTGATATTAAGACAACAAGACTATTTAAAAGGTAGGGTCTTGTTAATTAATGCACCGAATGACGCCCTAGTCAGTCAATTACCCACTGAGATTGATGCATCAGTCTGGACATGGAATTATGCTGACTATCAGGGTTTTGTGAATACAGGCACACCAGCTCATTTCTCGGTTGAGTTTCCATCACAAGAGTTTGATCAGGCTATAATTTTTGTTCCAAAATCAAAAGAGCTTTTAAACTATATATTGCATGTAGTGATGAGCCATCTGAAAACTGACCAATCAGTTTTTTTAGTAGGTGAAAAAAAAGGTGGTGTTGAGAGAGCTGCCAAACAACTACAAAACTTTGGCACAATACTTAAACTTGATAGTGCCCGACATTGTCAGTTATGGCATTTAAAAATTGAGAAAACTGAAAAGATCAAACCTCTTGAAAGCTGGTTAAAAACCTATACTGTTCAAGTAAATGAGCAAGAACTTACCATTTGTGCCCTACCCGGCGTTTTCAGCCAAACTCATTTAGATGTCGGAACTGCTGTTTTACTCCCTTATCTAAATCAGGTGAAATCAGGTAGAATTGCCGACTTCGGGTGTGGAGCTGGAATTATCAGTTGCTATTTGGCAAAAGCAAATTCAAGTAATATTATCCATGCCCTAGATATTGATGCCTTCGCTTTACAGTCAACGGAAATGACTTTTAGTCGAAATGGAATAGGTTCAGACCAGTTGAGATTGCAGCCTGTTACAGGAATTGCAGACGCCCCAACAGAACTTGATGCCATTGTCAGTAATCCTCCCTTCCATCAGGGTATTCATACCAACTATGATGCAAGTGAAGGACTCTGCCAGAACGCTAAAAAACATTTAAAGGCATCAGGTGAGCTATGGATTGTAGCGAACCGTTTTTTAAACTATCCGATCTTAATTGAGAAGCACTTTGGTCAGTGTGAGATTAAAACTGATCTTCAAGGCTTTAAGGTGTTATATGCCTGTGCATAACAAACTATGTAAGGAATCTCCATGAGCGAAACACATGCTCCTGAAAAACTCCAGCGTAAGCTTGGGGCTCGTCATCTGAATATGATCGCCATTGGTGGTTCCATTGGTACAGGTCTTTTCCTTGCTTCTGGGTCAACCATTGCAAATGCAGGTCCAGGTGGGGCGTTACTCGCCTACTCCCTCATTGGTATTATGATTTACTTCTTAATGACCAGTTTAGGTGAACTTGCGACACACACACCAACATCAGGTGCTTTCTTTACCTATGGAAGTCGCTATGTCGAAGAGGGTTTTGGTTTCGCTCTAGGCTGGAACTACTGGTACAACTGGGCAATTACGGTTGCGTTTGAACTCGTTGCCGTACAGTTTATTATGAAATTCTGGTTCCCAGATGTTCCCGGATTCTATTGGAGCGCCCTTTTTCTTGTCATTATCTTTATGATTAATGCGATGACCGTAAAAGGATTTGGCGAAAGTGAATTCTGGTTCTCCATGGTTAAAGTAATTGCCATTGTTGCCTTTATTATTATTGGTATCGCCATGATTATTAAGATTATGTTGACACCAGGAGTAGCAACTTTCGGCAACTGGACTTATAAAGAGGCACCATTCGTAGGTGGTTTACAAGCCATGATTGGGGTAGCCATGATTGCCGGGTTCTCATTTCAGGGAACCGAGATGGTGGGTGTTGCAGCGGGTGAATCAAAAGATCCGAAGAAGACGATTCCGCTTGCAATTAAACAGATTTTCTGGCGAATTTTATTATTCTATATCTTGTGTATTTTCATTATCGGCACCCTAATTGCCTATGATGATCCAAACTTATTACAAGCAGCAGCAACAGAAAATATTGCTCTTTCTCCTTTCACCTTACTTTATGAAAAAGTAGGTTTTGCTTTTGCTGCAAGCTTAATGAATGCAGTTATTTTGACTGCTATTTTGTCGGCAGGTAACTCGGGCATGTACTCTTCTACCCGTATGTTATTTGATATGGCGCAACAAGGCCGTGCACCAAAATGGTTTGCAAAACTCGATAATCGTGGTGTTCCAATGAATGCGTTATATGCAACTACATTCATTGCTGCATTCTGCTTCTTAACGACTTTTATCGGAGAAAAGCAAGTCTTTAACTGGCTCCTCAATATGTCAGGAATGTGTGGTTTCATTGTCTGGTTAGGTATTGCAATTTCGCATTATCGTTTCCGTAAAGGTTATATTGCTCAAGGTTATAAATTAGAAGATCTTGCATACCGCGCTAAGTTTTTCCCATTCGCACCTTGGTTTGCCTTTATCCTCTGTTCTGTCATTATTTTAGGACAAAACTACCAAGCGGTTTTAGGCGGTAAAATTGACTGGATTGGCTTACTTTCTACTTATATCAGCTTGCCTTTATTCTTAGTAATCTGGCTTGGATATAAATGGAAAAATAAAACTAAATTAATTCCTTACGATCAAATGGATGTAAAACCAGAGCAAGATTAATACTGAGTTCAAGTAATTAATCAGCGCTTATCAAAGGTCAAAAACTTGATCTTTAGTTAAAAACAGGTAAAATGCCGTTCAGATTTTCAACGGCACTTTTTAAAAAAGGAGGACATCATGCCAACACTACAAGGTAAAACACAGTAACGATTTGGCACGATGTCAGCTCACGGACAAGTGTACAAATTTAATTCACTTGTCCGAATGCTTGAATTTAAGACCTAGCATTCGCTAGGTTTTTTTATGCCTATTCGGACAATAAATAAGAGAATAATTATGGGCATACAAAAGATATTAAACGAAGAGGCACAGTATGGTGTCCCCGTTAAAATTTTCACTCAAGACATAGATAGTGAAAGTATTGAACAACTCAAGAAGATGGCACAACTGCAATTTATATATTCTCATATTGCTGTTATGCCTGATGTGCATGTTGGAAAAGGTGCAACTGTAGGCAGCGTCATTCCTACTAAACATGCCATTATTCCTGCTGCAGTGGGTGTAGATATTGGCTGCGGAATGAATGCTATTCGTTTGAGCCTGAAAGCTTCACAACTTCCAGATAACTTAAGTCGCTTGCGGGACGCCATTGAACGGAAAGTGCCGGTTGGATTTGCTTTGCATAAACAAGTCAAAGCGAAAGCTTCTAGCATTATTCCACTTGAAAAACGCTTAGAACCTATTATTAAAAAGCATCCGGGTCTTGTCCGAATGCTTCGTCAGTTTGAGGCAACATGGCAAAAACAGTTGGGCACTTTAGGCGGCGGTAATCACTTTATAGAGTTATGTATTGATGAAAATCAAGATGTATGGGTGATGCTCCATTCGGGCAGCCGAGGTCTTGGTAACGTCATAGGTACTTATTTTATTGAGTTAGCCAAGAAAGAGGCACAACATCGCTTTGGGCACGTGCCTGATAAAGATTTAAGTTATTTTGCTGAAGGCTCGCAAAGCTTTAATGATTATGTAGAAGCAGTAGAGTGGGCTCAAGAATATGCTTTTGAAAATCGTAAAGAAATGATGCGATTAATATTAAAAGCAATTCGCCCTCTTCTACCTTCTTTTCAAATGACGAAAGAAGCAATCAATTGTCACCATAACTATGTGAGTCAAGAAACACACTTTGGTGAGAACCTTTTTGTTACAAGAAAAGGGGCAATTAGAGCAGGTTTAGATGAGTTAGGAATTATTCCAGGCTCTATGGGAGCACGCTCGTATATTGTTAAAGGTAAAGCAAACCCTGAATCTTTTTGTTCTTGTTCTCATGGAGCTGGCCGCAAAATGAGCCGAAGCAAAGCAAAAGTTCTTTTTAATCAGCAGGACTTGATTGAACAAACACAAGGGATTGAATGCCGTAAAGACAGTGGTGTAGTCGATGAAATTCCAAGTGCCTATAAAGATATTGATGAGGTTATAGCCAATCAGGCAGATCTCATTGAAGTCGTTCATACTCTTAAACAAGTTTTATGTATTAAAGGTTAAGACATGAAAATTAAAGAAATGCCGAAAATTAAGGTCCGTAATCAAGTGGCCCTATCCCCTCTACTTCACAAAGGTGGTATGCACGAAACAGAAAAACCTCGTGCTCAACATCGTAGAAATAGGCAAGATACTAAACAGCAATTGAAGAAAGGTGTTTGGTAACTATTTTAAGTAATGATTGGAAGAGATTATGAATCAGGAGATTTACAAATGACCAAATATTTTAAAAATCGCCATAAAAAAAGCGACTCTAACGAGTCGCTTTTTTACTGTTCAAGAACTCAAATTATTGAGCTTGTTGACCAGGTTGAACTACTACAGTACGGCTACCAGTGATTGTCGCGAATACACGACGGTTCATAGCACGACCTTCTTTAGTTTTGTTGTCAGCAATCGGTTGATCCCAAGCGAAACCTTGAGTAGACAAACGAGAAGCGTCAACGTTGTATTCGTTTACAAGAGCTGATTTAACAGAGTTAGCACGAGCTAAAGATAAACGTTCGTTTAACTTACGTGGACCAGTGTTATCTGTGTGACCTTCGATACGTGCAGTAGCGTTAGGGTATTCAGATAATTTTTCAGCAACTTTAGCGATTTCTGGCTTGTACTGGTCTTTGATGTTTGATTTGTTAGTATCAAAGAACACACGAAGTTCCATGTTAAGGTCTTCAGTTAACTCTTGTGGTTGTGGAGCAACTGGAGTTGGTTCAACTGGAGCAACTTCTACTACAGGAGCAGCAGGCTTCAAGTGACCACCTAGAACTACGTTTAAGCCAGCAAGAGCAGTGTAGCGCCAGTATTTTTCATCAAAATCATACGTACCGCGAGCTTCTGTACGAAGAGACAAAGCATCGTTCAAGCGATAGAAAGCACCTACACCGGCATTACCGATAGTATCTTTCTTGTCTTCATAGATACCATCAAACTCAGTTTTAGTTTGACCCGCACCTAACAATACGTATGGCTTAAATTTGCTGTCATAGTTTTTAGTGATTAAATCAGAAGTTGCATAGAAGTTACCAGCAATAGTCTTCTGTTTGTACTCAGCGCCTTGAACGCCAGTACCATCAAGATCACCTTTTACTTGATTATATTCAGCTTCAAAACCTAACCAAGGTGTTAACTCAACACCCAGACCAGCACCAACAAATAAATCATCTTGCAATTCAGCATGATCAGTTAATTTATTGTTGTTGTGCTCGCTGTCTTGCCAAGTATAACCAAGCAATAATGGAGTAACTGTTACGCCAGCATTAGCAGCAGCTAATGGAGCAGCAACAAGCATAGTAGCAAGTGCAATACGACTCAATTTCATGGATATCCTCCAGAGATAACAATTGTTGTTCAAGCTCAGCCTAAATTTATTGGCCCCTGAGATATTTTTTACCCCAGTATTATTTTTAAGCTATTCACATTTGAATCATACAAACACTTGATAGACTTTCCAAGTGCTTGATAATTTTAATCAAGTAAATTATTGACAAAATTACTTACAATTTCCGTTGTAATTCGGTAATTTTTTACCCAACTAGCAAATATGAACAACTTCTTTGTTTCGCTTACCGTGATTTTACCAGTATTCTAGCCGACTGATAACCCTTATTTAATTTTGTGTTTCCTCATTATAAAAAATAATATAAATCATTGTCAGAAAACATAAAATTGCTCTATTTATACATATATTAAGGTTTTTTAATGTTTAAATCTCCTGGTTTTACTATAGTTGAGCTCACTATAACACTCGTAATTCTTGTGATTATGTCAGTTATAGCCATTCCTTTATACCATCAATTTATGGCATCTGTAGAACTAAAAAATACGCCGCGCATACTCACAATTCATATACAAAAAGCCAAATATGACGCAATTATTAGGCATAAGAATGTTGTTCTTTGTCCAAGTTCTGATCAATTGGTCTGCAATACGAATTGGGATAACCGCGTAATCAGCTTTGTAGATAATAACCGTAATCTACAGCATGATTTAAATGAAGAATTATTGACCTCTATAGATCTTAACCATCACTACGGTTCTATGAAATTACAACGTTTTGGAAAAAAACAAAATAGTATTATTTTTCAAGGTAGTTCTGGATTACCCATCGAGTCGAATGGCAGTTTTATCTATTGTTCTTATGACCAGCTTAAAAACTTTAAATTAATTCTTAGCAAAATGGGCCATGTGCGCTTAGAAGAGCTTAAAAATTGTTAGAACTCTACAGTCTAATGCAGAAGCTAACCCGTTCTTCATTTTGCAATATACTGCTTAGGTTTTAAACATTTCTTATTTTGAGATTAAGAACAATCGGAGATTACAACAATGACTGACATCGTAATTGTTAATGGTGCTCGTACTGCTATGGGTGGTTTTCAAGGATCACTATCAGGACTAACTGCTCCTGAACTAGGAGCAGTAACAATTAAAGAAGCAATCGCACGAGCAGGTTTACAGCCTACAGATGTCGAAGAAGTCATTATGGGTTGCGTATTACCAGCGGGTTTAAAGCAAGGCCCTGCTCGTCAAGCCATGCGTAAAGCAGGTTTACCTGATTCAACAGGAGCTGTGACAATTAATAAACTTTGTGGTTCAGGCATGAAGGCGGTAATGCAAGCGGCTGATATGATTAAAGCAGGAAGTGCTGAAATTGTAGTTGCCGGTGGTATGGAGTCGATGACCAATGCGCCTTATGTCTTACCCAAAGCACGTGCGGGATACCGTATGGGCCACGGTGAAATTAAAGACCATATGTTCTTTGATGGCTTAGAAGATGCTGAAACTGGTCGTTTAATGGGTTCATTTGCTCAAGATATGGCAAATACACGTGGTTATACTCGTGAGCAAATGGATGACTTTGCAATTCGTTCTTTAAAACGTGCTCAAACTGCGATTACTGAAGGCTACTTCAAAGATGAAATTGTACCTGTTACTGTTTCTACCCGTAAAGGGGATGTCATTGTCGATCAGGATGAACAACCCTTAAATGCCAAGATTGATAAAATCCCATCTCTTAAACCAGCTTTTGCAAAAGACGGTACAATTACTGCTGCAAACGCGAGTTCAATTTCTGATGGTGCTTCTGCACTAGTTTTAACATCGAGTGAAGTTGCAGCACAGCGCGGCTTACAGTCACTTGCAAAAATCATAGCCACAGCGTCAAATTCTCAACATCCTTCAGAATTTACAATTGCTCCTGTTGGCGCTATTGAAAAAGTACTTAAAAAAGCAGGTTGGAATGCTCAGGACGTTGACCTTTGGGAAATTAATGAAGCATTTGCGATGGTTACAATGTGCCCAATTGATGATTTCAAACTTGATCCAGAAAAAGTCAATATTCATGGTGGGGCATGTGCACTTGGTCACCCTGTAGGATCGACAGGTTCTCGTATTATTCTTACGCTTATTCATGCGCTTAAACGTACTGGTGGTAAAAAGGGTGTCGCTGCTCTTTGCATCGGCGGTGGTGAAGCAACAGCTGTTGCCATCGAAATTCTTTAATTAAAGCTTTTTTTAAAATCCCACTTCGGTGGGATTTTTTATGAAAAAACTACAAAAAATGACCCACAAAATCTCTTTTCCGTTTTAACTTATTCTTCTAAATGAAAACAACAATGGACAATAACAATGCAACTCAATCACTATCTCAATTTTCAAGGCCAGGCAGAGCAAGCTTTTAATTTTTATAAATCAGTATTCGGCGGTGAATTTGCCATGCTGAGCCGCTATAGCGATATGCCGCCTAATGACGGTGTGACATTATCCGAAGCTCAAAAAAATTTAGTGCTCCATGTTTCCCTGCCGATTAACGAATACACTGTACTCATGGCATCAGATGTCATTGATCAATTCTGTACACCAAATAGTGTATTTACTCAGGGTAATAATCATTACATTGCAATTAACCTTGAAAAAGATGAGCAAGAAAAGGCAAAGCAACTTTTTGATGCCTTATCTGTAAATGGCAAAATTGAAATGCCACTAGAAAAAACGTTCTGGGGCGCTTTATACGGTGCTTTTACTGATCAATTTGGTGTCAAATGGATGGTTAACTGCCAGTTAGATACTTAATTCTTTAGCCCTTATAGAGATCTCAGTGTTTCTATAAGGGCTTTAAACATCGATATTAGAGTATTGCGCAATAATCATTAAACCGACTGTAATAAAACCAATCCCAATCCATCCTGCGACATCAATGTTTTGCCCAAGAAAAATCTTTGCGAGAAAAGCGGTCGCCAATACCCCCACCCCAGACCACAACACATATAAAATTCCAGCTTGCATATATTTCAAAGCAATAGCAGCGCATGCAAAAGAGATAATATACAAAACTAGAGCAATTCCCTGAGCAGTTTTATTAACTAATCCATTGCCTTTAGCTGAATAAAAGGTTGAAAGTACATCCGTCACAATAGCGAATATTAACCACAAAGCACCAGGATTTATTTTTGAAATTAAAGCGAACATTCTTATTCTTCAATTCAGTTATTAAAAAATTATTTATAAAAAAAGCTGAACCTGAGTTCAGCCTTTTCACTTAGAAGCTATTTAAGCACCAGTTTGATAACTTGCTTTTGGCACAGCTGTTGAAGCTTGATAAGGATGGGTAAAGTCTTGCAAACCAGCAGCAGCTTCTTGCACATCTTTACCTTCTTTAATGACAAAACTATCAAAACCTGAACGTTTTAAATAATTTAAGACATCCTTAAATACATCACCTGTTGCACGTAGTTCACCTTGGAAACCTTGGCGACGTAATAATGCAGCGAATGAATAACCACGCCCATCTCCGAAACCTGCGAACTCAATGAAGATTGCATCAAGTTCACTTAATGGAAATGTGTGCTCTTCAGGTGAATCATTTACGGTCACATACAAAGCTTTTTTACCTTGAATGTTAGCTAATTGATCGAGTTGAGCTGTTGTTAAAACAACGTCACCTTGAGGAATCACACCATCTTCAGCAATGATTTGATAAGTATTATCTGCAATCGTGCCATCTTTATAAAGCACAGGTAGAGCTGTATTAAGCATATGCACGCTCCTTAAATGGTTGAATTCCTACACGGCGATATGTATCAACGAAACGCTCACCTTCGGTACGTAAATCAAGATACGTATTTAATACTTCTTCAATGACATCAGGCACGGCTTCTGCTGCAAATGATGGTCCTAAGATGTCACCAATGGAAGCATCATGGTCTGAATTACCACCTAAGGTAATTTGATAGAACTCAGCACCTTTTTTATCTACACCTAAAATACCGATGTTACCCACGTGGTGGTGACCACAAGCATTCATACAGCCAGAAATATTTAAGTCTAAATGACCAAGATCATAAACTTTATCTAAATCTTCAAAACGGCGTGTAATCGCTTCAGCAATAGGAATTGATTTCGCATTTGCAAGTGAACAGAAATCACCACCTGGGCAGCTAATAATATCGGTAATAAAGCCGATATGCGCACGAGCCATGTTGTGTTGTTCAAGCGCTTGCCATACATCGAACAAATCTTTTTGAGGCACATCTGCTAAAGCAATGTTTTGTTCGTGAGTCGTACGAAGTTCACCAAACGTATATTTATCAGCGAGATCTGCAATGAAGTTCATTTCTTCAGTGGTCATATCGCCCGGTGCGATGCCTGCACGTTTTAAAGAAATCGTAACAATACGATAGCCCTTTACTTTATGTGCATGCGTATTGATATTGAACCATTGTTTGAATTTTGGATGCTCAGCAAATAAAGCTGTAAAGTCTTCATCTTCTAAATCTTGATAATCAAACGGCGTGAACTCTTCGTCTAATTTTTTCAAGATTTCTGGCTGAATTTTTAATGTTTCACGTGTGTGTTCAAATTCAGCTTCAACTTTCTGTGCAAATACTTCAGGCGTTAATGCTTTAACCAAGATTTTGATACGCGCTTTATATTTATTATCACGACGGCCATGTAAGTTATAAACACGTAAAACTGCCTCTAAATAAGCAATTAAATCTTCACGTGGTAAAAACTCACGAATGACACTACCAATAATCGGAGTACGGCCTAAACCACCACCCACCATGATTTTGTAGCCCATCTCGCCTGCTTCATTACGCACGATATACACACCAATATCGTGGAATGCTGTTGCTGCACGGTCTTTTTCTTCAAGTGCAGAAACGGCAATTTTAAATTTACGTGGTAAGAATGCAAATTCTGGGTGGAATGTACTCCACTGACGAATCAATTCACATGTTGGGCGTGGATCAGCAATTTCACCAGCAACTACACCTGCATACTGGTCAGTAGTCGTGTTACGAATACAGTTACCACTGGTTTGAATGGCATGCATTTGTACAGTTGCGAGTTCAGCTAAAATTTCTGGCACATCTTCAAGTGCAGGCCAGTTTAGCTGAATATTTTGACGCGTAGATACGTGTGCATAGCCACGGTCATATTGAGTTGATACTTCAGCAATTTTACGTAATTGTTTTGAGTTCATTAAGCCATACGGCACAGCAATACGTAGCATTGGTGCATAACGTTGCACATATAAACCATTTTGCAAACGTAATGGGCGGTATTCATCTTCAGAAAGTTTGCCCGCTAAATAGCGCTCTGTCTGATCGCGGAACTGAGCAACTCGTTGATTAATCAGCTGCTGATCGAAATCGGTATATAAATACATGGCGTATGGCTAGTAGATTCATTATTAAGGCGGATAGCATAGCGAGCTTTTATTCATCAATAAAATGCTTTTTTTGCATATTTAATAACGGTTTTATTGATAAGCTTTAATCTAAATTGACATAAAAAAAGCCCAGATAAATCCGGGCTTTTTTGATAGCAAACTTTTATTTGTTATCTGGTAATGCATAAGCCACTAAATAGTCGCCCATTTTTGTACCAAATGAACCATGACCACCGGCCATAATTACAACATATTGTTTACCATTAATTTCATAAGTCATTGGTGTTGCTTGTCCACCTGCTGGTAAACGCGCTTCCCAAAGTTTCTCACCATTCGTTACGTTAAACGCACGGATGTAGTTATCTTGAGTTGCACCAACAAACATGACATTACCTGCGGTAGAAATAGAACCACCTAAACCAGGAACACCAATTTTTACAGCTGGTAACTGGAACAAGTTCGGTAAACTGTCACGAATTGTACCAATACGTTTTTTCCAAACGACTTCATGAGTTTTCAAATCTACGCCAGCAACATATCCCCAAGCAGGTTGTTTACAAGGTAAACCAAGTGGAGATAAGAATGCGCTGATTTCAACACCATAAGGTACGCCATACATTGGCTGTACACCCTGCTCAGTTCCCGCACCTTTTGCAGTTTGCGCACGGTTTGGATCAGCAGGAATTAAACGACTCACGAATGGCAGACCAATCGGGTTCATTACAGCAACTTGACGGTCAGGGTTAACTGACATACCGCCCCATTCAAACACACCTAAATTACCAGGGAAAACTAAAGTACCGTTTTCAGATGGTGGCGTATAAATACCATCGTAATTGAGGCGTTTGAATGACACACGACACATGAGCTGATCAAGCATAGTGGCACCCCACATATCTTTATCAGTCAATTTATCTTGTGGTGCCAAGTTCAAATCAGAGAATGGCTGAGTTTTTGAATAATGCTCACCTTTAGTCTGTGGTCCGCGTTTAACTGTTTGTGGAACTGGTTTCTCAGTTACAGGAACAATTGGCTGACCATTACGACGATCAAGAACAAAGGCATTACCTGTTTTGGTCAAGACATAAATTGCTGGAACAGTTTTACCAGATTTGTCTTTAATATCTGCCAAAGATGGTTGTGACGGTACGTCCATATCCCATAAATCGTGATGGGTTGTCTGGAAGTTCCAAATCAATTTACCTGTTGAAGCGTTAATCGCTAACATAGAGTTCGCATAACGTTCTTTCAACTCGGTACGGTCACCACCCCAGATATCTGGAGTACCTACACCTGTTGGAACATAAACGATATCAAGTTTGGCATCGTATGCTAAAGGTGCCCAAGCATTTGGTGAGTTATGAACAAAGGTTGTACCTTCACCTGGCATTGCATTTGGATCTGCTGCACCAGTATCAAATACCCAAAGAAGCTTACCAGTGTTTACGTCATATCCACGGATAACACCTGATGGCTCTTTATTTGAATAGTTGTCGGTAACTGAACCGGCAATAACCACTGTTGAACCAGTAACAACACCTGGAGATGTTGGGTTATAACCACCTGGATAAGCATATGGCATGAATTCTTGTAAATTCACTTCACCATTTTGACCAAAGTCAGTACATGCTTTACCTGTGTCAGCATTTACAGCAACTAAACGTCCATCATTGACTGGAACAAAGACTTTACGTGGACATTGAGTTGAAGTCGACTTTTTAGTTTGTAAGCTTGTCGCAAATTCAGTTGTGTTGTTTGCATCGTAATACATTACACCACGACAAGTTAAATGCTGGAACGATTTATCCGTTTTAAGCTTCGGATCAAAACGCCATTTTTCCTTACCTGTAGCTGGGTCAATCGCAATTAATTGCTGGTGAGCCGTACAGATAAACATGTTATTACCAATTTTAATTGGTGTAACCTGATTGGTTGTTTCGCCAGAGTCATTATCTGTTTTGAAATCACCAGTACGGAATGTCCAGGCAACTTTCAGATCTTTTACGTTCTGGTCATTAATCTGTTTCAATGGAGAATAACGTTCACCAGCTTGAGTACGACCATAAGCAGGCCAGTCGCTCTCTGCAACGCCCGGAACGGCTTGAGCAGTTTCTGGTTGAGGTGTCTTGATTTCACCATTAATTTCTTGCGGATCATTGAAGATAGAATAAACCATCAACACGATTGCAATTGCTAAAGTTGAAGATAAGGCAACTTTACTTGATCCAAGGTTGTTGATTCCACGAGTTACAGCCGGAACCAATAACCATAAACCAAGAATACCTAAAATATCTAAACGTGGTGCAAGCGCCCAAAAGTCTGTTCCAACTTCCCAGACACTCCAGATAATAGTACCTAGCATTAATGCGGCATAAACCCACAAAGCAGCAGAAGCGCGCTTGTAGAGTTGCCATGCAACAATGAGAAGTAAGACTCCAGCTACAATATAGTAAATTGAACCGCCTAGTGTAGCGAGCCAAATACCTCCAATTAGCAGGAATAACGCCAATAACCCAATAATAATTACGGTAAAAGTCGTTAAACCTGATCTTGAAGAAGGTTGATTCATAAACCACCTCTTATCAATCATCATTTTTATCGGAAAGATGTGCCAAAAAACTTATAGAAAAATGACATCACCAATACGTCTAAAACAAAATTCAGGCATAAAGAAAAAAACGGAAGGTCAGGATACTTCAATCAATGATTTAGCCCTCGACAATCCGTTTTCGGAATAATTACTTAGAATGCAGTTGAGAACTTAATACCGCCTACCCAAGTGTTATCACCATTTTTTAATGCACCAACATGACGAACATATTGCACATTTGGACGAATAGTTAGCCAGTTAGTGGCATGAATACCATAGTAAAGCTCGGTATTATATTCGGTGTCGTATTCTTTGGCTTGAACATCGTTCCAATCATCATTGATATGGATACGAGCAACACCAAGTGCCAACTCATCTTGAGGACGTTGATTCAGCAAACCTTTATAGACTAAGCCTATATTTTGCATGTTATCAACTTTGTTGGTATCTGAGTCGTGGAAAGTCAGGTTCACAAACCCTGTTAAACCACGGTCAGTTTGATCAGCTGGCTGGAATAATTTCTGTTTTGCAGTTACCCAAACACCTTGCTTATGAGATGTTTTAGTTGAATCTGCAATTTCTTTGGCATCGGCAGTACTATAGTAATAACCTAAACGGTATTCACCAGGCATGCTTTGCACACCTAATTTAGGTGACCAAACTACTTCTGCTGGAATAATTGCACCGTGAGAACCATCTGTACTTAGGTTAAAGCCTTTGCCACGTTCCAAGTTTTCAGGGTTATATTCATATACACCCACTTGTGTATATAAATCAGGTTGCAAGTTATATTTGACACGCATTGCCCATTGGCTAACTGGCCAGTTATACCACTGATCGCCTACCCAGTTACCCACTTGTGAACCACAAAGTGCCAAGTTCTGGAAATCACAGTCAAAACTATTAAAGTCTTCACCCTCACCAAAACGGCCCACTTTAACATCTAACTTCTGATCAAGGAATTTTTTCTTGATCCATAAATCTGTTAAACGCCAAGTTTGTTCACGGCCCCACACTTCTTGAACAGAACTTTGATGCCCAGCCAATGCTGGAGAATGTTCAGAAAGCGATTGCCCATCACGATAAGTTAATGTGATTTGAGCTTCTGTATCTTGCCACCCTAAAATTTTACCTAGGTCCAAATGAGAACCTAAAGCAAGTTGCCCTGTATAAGCACTACCGTGTGTAGATGTTTGTTTGGAATCTAAAATACCGGCATATTCACCGGTATATCCAAAAGAAAAATCATAACCTTGTGCTTGCAACGCTGTACGTTGCCCGTTCCAATCACCCAACATCCAAGAACCATTTGGGTCAAATGCAGCAGCAGCTTGTGCATGCTGAACAAAAAGAGTAATTGATAAAACGGATAAACAGGAAACCATCAAAGATTTATGCGTTTTCATGTTTACGAACCTTTTATGTCTTTGTTTATAAAGGTTACGCTAATTTTATGTAAAGAAATTATTCAAAATGTTAATCAATTGATTATTCAGATAATAATTTCAATACATACTGTATAAGAAATAGCCCCTTAACCTCACCACTGCCCTTCGCCAAGTTTTTGACCTACAAAGGAATATCGCATTTGCGAACGTGAAAACTTAATTGGGCATGCAATTTGTGGTTCTGTATCTGGCGTATTATTTTGCAAAGGAACATTCACAATCCATCCACGTTGTTGTGCTAACGGTGAATTTAAAGCCTCACTTAAACTCAATACCGGTTCTACACAAACATCGAGATTTGCAAAAATTTCATGCCATTCTTTGAATGTTTTGGCTTTAATTTTTTCTTGAATGGCTTGCTTAACTTCCTGTCGATCTTGCTCATCTAATGACGCACCTTTTTGTAATAACACAGGTAAGTCTAATGCCGCAGACAAACCTGCCATAAATTGTGGTTCAAGGCTACCGATAGAAAGATAACGGCCATCTTGCGTCATATAATAGTCATAGAAAATCCCCCCATTGAGCATCCCCTGCTCGGGAGCCTGTTCAACTTGTGCGGCAAGCGTGGCTGAAGCTGCCATACTATTTAGACTTGCAACACAGTCCGTCATGGAAATATCAATATATTGACCTATACCGCTACGGCTGCGTTCAACTACAGCAGCCAAGATCGCAATGACTGCATGTAATGAACCACCAGCAATATCGGCAACCTGAATACCAAGCGGTGGCGGACCGCTATCTTGTCGGCCGCTATACCCAGCAATACCAGCTAAAGCTAAATAATTAATGTCGTGCCCAGCCCGATCTTTATAACTTCCAGTTTGGCCATAACCTGTAATTGAACAATAAATTAAACGCGGGTTAATTTCTGCAAGGGTGGCATAGTCCAGCCCTAAACGGCGCATGACATCTGGCCGAAACTGCTCAATCACAATATCAAACTCAGAAATCTTGGCTTTAATCAGATCAATACTTGCAGCATCTTTTAAGTCGAGAACGATCGACTGCTTATTTCGGTTTAGATAACTATGTGCAGTCGCCTGCCCATTTGCATAGGGCGGCATAATCCGAATGAGATCTGGACGTGATGGAGATTCAATATGGATGACTTCTGCCCCCATATCGGCTAAATACATTGTGGCGAAAGGTCCAGGTAAGAGCGTCGAGAAATCGAGAACTTTAAGTCCATTTAATGCAGTCGTCATCGTTTTTTTAACCACTATTATTCGAATTTTCTTTTATATTAGTTAAGCAAATATTCTAAAACAATGTCATGTTCAGCCATTTACCTTGATCATTTCGGCAATTTAACATGTAAAAAGTGCTTTTACACTGTTGTAAATCGCCAATTTATTTTTTTAGACGGTCATTTAGGTCAATTTAAAGTGAACATCAAAGAGACTGAAGGATTCAATATGAGTCGCGATACGATTAGCATCCACTTCGTGAATGCGGCTTTGACAGGCGTAAAGCGCCTTGGCATGGATGTCGAGACGTTACTTTCACATGTGGGTATCGAAGCGGAACTATTACGTCAACCTAAAGCTCGAATCTCACCAGAACAATATACCCGTTTTATAAAAATGTTATGGATGGTCACACAAGACGAACACGTCGGTTTCGATGTACAACCGCGTCGTTTGGGCACTTTTGCCATTATGTGTCAGTTGATTATTCATGCAAAAACCTTGGGCCAAGCCCTTGAACTTTCATCTCAATTTTACAAATTATTTGGTGATGAATGGTCAGTAACACTGGAGCGTGACAAACACGAAGCACGTTTAGTACCTCTCATTCCAAAAACATTAGATCCGGATCATTTCATTACTGAAAGTATGCTCATGATCTGGCATGGATTGGCATCATGGCTGATTGAACGTCGCTTACCATTAGAACGTGTTCATTTTAGCTATCCACGTCCTGCACATGCAGATGAATATGACGCGTTATTCTTTGCGCCGGTTATGCAATTCGACGCACCGCGTACCGAAATAACCTTTGCGGCTGATTATCTTGACTTACCAATTCGCCAAGATGAAAAAACATTAGAAGAATTCTTAAAAGCAGCCCCTGCTCAGCTTTTAGTAAAATTCAAAAACACCAACTCGTTGACTTCACGTATTCGTGAAGTACTCAAAAGTCAAATTGGTGAAGAAATGCCAACGCTCAATGACGTTGCATCAATGTTGTATTTATCTCCGCAAACTTTACGCCGCCGCCTAGCTGCCGAAGGTAAAAGCTATCAGGGCGTGAAAGACGCTTTACGCCGAGATGCTGCGATTCATTTATTACTCAATCCTGAGTTAACACTTGAAGATGTTGCTCAGCAAGTTGGTTTTAGTGAAACCAGTACATTCCACCGTGCATTTAAAAAGTGGACTGGTGTTACTCCCGGTCTATATCGCCAGCTCCATGGTTACCATTAATTCTTAAATCTCTTTAGTTTCACATTTAGCCCAAGTTCAACTTGGGCTTTTTTGTATCGCCATTGGCAAAAATCATCACCTGACTGGTGCGCTTATCGTCATTGCACTCCCTCTTAAAAACAGTACACTCAAAAACACGACAAAGTTTAAGTAATAAAAAAAGGAACTGTTATGAGCGAGGCTTATATTATTGACGCCATTCGCACACCACGCGGAAAAGGAAAAAAAGACGGCTCTCTTTACGAAGTAAAACCAATCACATTACTCACCACTCTATTAAACGAATTACAGCAACGCCATCAACTCGATACATCTAAAGTAGATGATATTGTTCTGGGCTGCGTGACACCAATTGGTGATCAGGGCGGTGATATTGCCAAAACAGCAGCGATTGCAGCGGGCTGGAATGATGATGTTGCAGGTGTGCAAATTAACCGCTTTTGCGCTTCAGGTTTAGAAGCGGTCAACATGGCAGCCATGAAAGTTCGTTCTGGTTGGGAAGATTTAGTGGTTGCTGGTGGCGTTGAATCAATGTCACGTATCCCAATGGGTTCTGATGGCGGACCGTGGGCCTTAGATCCGGAAACCAACCTTAAATCATCTTTTGTTCCACAAGGTGTCGGCGCTGACCTCATTGCAACCTTAGATGGCTATAGCCGAGAAGATGTTGATAATTTTGCCGTAAAGTCACAACAAAAAGCAGCGGCAGCTCAAGCAAATGGTTATTTCGATCAATCAGTTGTGCCAGTCAAAGATCACGCAGGTGTTGTGATTTTAGAAAAAGATGAATTTATTAAAGGCAATACCACACTTGAAGGGTTAGCAAAGCTCAACCCAAGTTTTGAAATGATGGGGCAAATGGGCTTTGATGCTGTTGCCCTGCAAAAATATCCAGAAGCACAAAAAGTAAATCATGTTCATCATGCTGGTAACTCATCAGGTATTGTCGATGGAGCAGCTCTTGTTTTACTGGCTTCAGAAAAAGCAGTGAAAGAACAAAACTTAAAACCACGCGCTAAAGTTTTGGCGACTGCATTAGTCGGTACTGATCCAACCATTATGCTGACTGGCCCTGCCCCTGCCGCACGCAAAGCTTTGGAAAAAGCTGGTTTAACAATTGATGATATTGACCTATTTGAAGTCAACGAAGCATTTGCAGCTGTCGTGATGCGTTTTATTAATGAGCTCAATGTGCCTGCTGAAAAAGTCAACGTAAATGGCGGTGCGATTGCTTTAGGCCATCCCTTAGGAGCAACCGGTGCCATGATTTTGGGTACATTACTTGATGAGCTTGAACGTCAAAATAAAAAACGCGGTTTAGCAACGCTCTGTGTCGGCGGTGGTATGGGTATTGCCACCATTATTGAACGTGTATAAAAATTTAGGGATATATAAAGATGAGTGCAATTCAATACGAAAAAAATGCCGACAATATTGTCATTTTAACGCTTGATTCAACTGGTCAGTCTGCAAATACCATGAATGCAGAATTTCGTGACTCGCTTGATGAGGTCACCCAGAAACTTAAAGCAGAAACAGAGCTTTCAGGTGTTATTTTTCGCTCAGCAAAAAAAACTTTCTTTGCTGGTGGTGATTTAGATGAACTGATTCAAGTTCAACCTGAGCATGCAACTGACTTTTTCAATATGGTTGAGAAGTTAAAAGGTCATCTAAGAACGATTGAAACACTAGGGATTCCCGTGGTTGCAGCATTGAATGGCACGGCACTGGGCGGAGGATGGGAAATC
>NZ_POYH01000016.1:0-13479 GCF_002899995.1 Acinetobacter sp. AKBS16
TAAACGTCAGGCAGAAGCGGATAAGAAAGCAGCAGAGGTGAAGCGCCAAGCAGAAGCTGACAAAAAGGCTGCAGAAGCGAAACGTCAAGCAGAAGCAGACAAGAAAGCAGCTGAAGCGAAACGTAAGGCAGAGGCCGAGAAAAAAGCTGAAGCAGAGAAAGCACGTGAGTTGCTTGAAAATGGTGATAAAAAATGGATGGTACAAGTTGCATTGGCTGCTAACCAAGCAAATGCAGATGCTGTAGTCTCTAAATTACGTGCAAAAGGCTATAAGGTTACGACGAGCCCAACCAGTAAAGGTATCCGTATTATGGTTGGTCCTGCAAAAGATAGAGATACGGCAGATACTACACGTAAGAAAATTACTTCTGACGCCAGTTTAAATATGAAGTCAGCTTGGGTGATTGACTGGGTGCCGTTAGATCAGCGTAAGTCAGATTAATTTTATTCTGAAATCTAATTAAGATGGATTCGACAGTTGCTGTTGAATCCATTTTACATTTTCAGGGGTAAATAAACGGTCAATATTCTTCCAAATAATATGATAACCATAACCCCCTTGTTTCATTTCTTTCACTGCATCATCAATTGCCCAGTTTTCAAAAATAATTCGATACATGGCGACGCTGGCTCCTGTACGGTCTGAACCATGATAGCAATGTAGTAAAACACGTTGATTATTTTGCTTGGCAAGCTGGATTTGCTGCATAACTTCTAATAAATCTTGTCGATCAATTGCCCATGTATTAATCGGAATATGAACAAGATTAAAGTCTTCATTTTTAAAGACTAAATCATCTGATGCTTTGGCTCTTAAGTTAATAATAGTCCCAATTTGATGGTGTTTTAATTCGGGAATCATGGCTGCATCGGGCTGTTCACTCCGGAAAACATCATTGCTAATTTGATAAAAATTATGAGTTTGAGAAACTAAGGTTCCCCAATCGTGAGGTCTGTGCTCATGGGCAATACTTTCGTGTTGCATACACCCTTGAAGGCTTAAACAGACCGCAAATGTAATGAGCGAAAATTTTTTCATGTTTGGTACCGCCGAAGCTCATGGGGGTCATGTGCACAAATGATCTCAATCGTTGGCTCATGTTGAGCCAGATGCTGTAATTTTTTTAGGTTAATAAGACGCTTTTCATTGTCTTCAGCAAATGTCTTTTCTAGAAGGGTAAGAGATCTTAATTTATTTGCTGGATTTAGCTCTAGGTGTGAGTAGTAAGCATCTCCACAAAATAATAACCATTGATTTTGTTGCTTTATCGCAATACCACAATGTCCGGCAGAATGGCCCAATAATGGCACCATTAAAATTTCATCTTGAAATAGGGGTAAACCTTTTACTTTTTCAAGGTTAAACCATTTTTCACCTTGTTGATACTCAACAAAGTTCCAGTACCGATGTTGTTTATACTGATTAGTTCTATAACGAAGCTTACCTTTAAAATTAGGCAGTTGCGCAGCATTGTATTCAGTAGCTAGCACATGGACAGTGGCGTGGGGAAAGTCTGAAATTCCGCCTGCATGGTCAAAGTCGAGGTGAGTCACAAAAATGTGCTGCACATCTTTAGGATGGAAACCCAGTTTCTGAATTTGTTGAATAGCACTGAACTCAAGATTCGGTTCAATTTTCCCCAACCGTTTGACTAAAGAGCCAAGGCGCTGTTGCATGTGTAGATAATCTTGTAGGCCAAATCCGGTATCAATCAGTACAAGGCCTCGATCAGTTTCTATCAAAAGACAATGACAAACAATTTCAGCTTTCCAGCCTCTCTGCCCAAATAAAGGTGCACATACAGGGCACATACTGCCGCATTTTAAATGATGAATTTTATGGATCATGATTTTTGTTTTTTGCACAAACTCTTGGGAAGTTATAACTGATCTCAACAGTAAAAACCATGTGTATTGATTAATGTAAAAAAAGCCATCAGGTGAGATGGCTTTTGATATGGAAATATTTGCTCAGTTACGTGAACTGGCTGATTTAGAATTTTTTTAATATTTGCCTACGCACTTTGCTTGTCTTGCAGGGGACCTTTCAGACGCTTGCCTACGCGCTGCGCTTGCCTTGTAGGCAACTTTTCAGATGCTTGCCTACGCACTGCGTTTGTCTTGCGCTTCGATTAAAGCCTTGTTAAAGGCTTTAATCTTGCTCAGGCTGTGGTGTGAGGCGTAAATAAGGTTTCACCGCAGTATAACCTTTAGGGAAGCGTTGTTTAATTTCCTCTTCATCTTTTAAAGAAGGGACAATGACCACATCTTCACCTTGTTGCCAGTTTGCTGGTGTAGCCACTTTATGCTTATCGGTTAATTGTAATGAGTCAACGACACGTAAGACTTCATTAAAGTTACGACCAGTCGAAGCAGGGTAGGTGATAATTAGACGAACTTTTTTATTTGGGTCAATAATCACTAAAGAACGAACAGTAAGGGTTTCACTGGCATTCGGATGAATAAAACCGTATAGCTCAGATACTTTGCGGTCTTTGTCAGCAATAATTGGAAAATTGACTGTTGTATTTTGAGTTTCATTAATGTCATTAATCCAGCCTTTGTGGGACTCAACATCATCTACAGATAAAGCAATTGCTTTAACATTACGTTTTTCAAATTCATCTTTTAATTTTGCTGTATAACCCAATTCAGTTGTACATACTGGCGTATAGTCGGCCGGGTGTGAAAATAAAATGCCCCAACTATCACCTAGAAAATCATAAAAATTAATAGTGCCTTCGCTTGATTCTTGTTGAAAATCAGGGGCTGTATCGCCTAATCGTAATGTCATGATAAATCCTCAATTGCTTAAAATTTGTTATATGTTGAAATGACTATGCCGCAATTTATTTATTATTAAAATTATTGTTTTTATATTTTATTATGAACTTTTTATATAAGTGTAAATATATATGACCAAAACATATGAATTTATAGGCTGAATCAATGTAACTTTAAGATAAATTTGCTAAATTAGATTTCTCGGAAGTTGTGCTCAATAGATGAGCATTAATGTCGAGTTTTTAGGTGCCAGATGCTTTAAAGGGGCTTAGAAAATGGGTAAAACCATTTGTCTAATGATCAGATTTTTTTTATGGGTTTTGTGCAAACCCCTTGTACTTCAAATTTCTGACACCATAATAAACGACTGAGAAAAAATTTATTCATTTGACCAAGCAAGATTTAGAGAGTTTATCCATGTTGGCAAGTCTGATCGGAGGTATCTTCGGTACAAAAAATGAGCGTGAACTCAAACGCATGCGCAAAATTGTTGAGCAAATCAATGCGCTCGAGCCGACGATATCAGCTTTAAGCGATGCAGACTTATCTGCAAAAACTCCAGAATTCAAACAACGTTATAACAATGGCGAAAGTTTAGATAAGTTACTCCCTGAGGCGTTTGCAGTTTGTCGTGAGGCAGCAAAACGTGTAATGGGCATGCGCCACTACGATGTCCAGTTAATTGGTGGTATTACCTTACATGAAGGCAAAATTGCCGAAATGCGTACCGGTGAAGGTAAAACCCTTATGGGTACTTTAGCGTGTTATTTAAATGCATTAAGTGGTGAAGGCGTTCATGTAATTACTGTAAACGATTACTTGGCACAACGTGATGCTGAGTTAAACCGTCCTTTATTTGAATTTTTAGGTCTAAGCATTGGTACAATTTATTCAATGCAAGAACCAGCAGAAAAAGCAGCTGCCTATCTTGCTGATATTACCTATGGTACTAATAACGAATTTGGTTTTGACTACTTGCGTGACAACATGGTGTTTTCTTTAGCAGAAAAGAAACAACGTGGTTTGCACTATGCCATTATCGATGAAGTCGACTCAATCTTGATTGATGAGGCGCGTACACCATTAATTATTTCTGGTCAAAGTGAAGATTCTTCACACCTCTATACTGCAATCAATACGATTCCACCAAAATTACGCCCGCAAAAAGAAGAAAAAGTTGCCGATGGCGGACATTTCTGGATTGATGAAAAGCAGCGTTCAGTTGAAATGACTGAAATTGGTTATGAAACTGTAGAACAAGAACTTATTCAAATGGGTTTGTTAGCGGAAGGCGAAAGCTTATATTCAGCTACAAATCTAAACCTCGTTCACCATGTTTCTGCGGCTATTCGTGCGCACTTCCTATTCCAACGCGACGTTCACTATATTATTCATGACGGTGAAGTCATTATTGTTGATGAGCATACTGGCCGTACCATGCCGGGCCGTCGTTGGTCAGAAGGCTTACACCAAGCAGTTGAAGCGAAAGAAGGTTTGGCTATTCAACCTGAAAACCAGACTTTAGCAACAACTACTTTCCAGAACTATTTCCGTCTTTATAAAAAGCTTTCAGGTATGACAGGTACTGCCGATACTGAAGCTGCGGAAATGAAAGAAATTTATGGTCTGGACGTCGTTATTATTCCGACACACCGACCTATGATTCGTAATGACCAGAACGATTTAATCTACTTAAACCGTAATGGTAAATATAACGCGATTATTCAAGAAATTATGAATATTCGTCAGCAGGGTGTTGCCCCGATTCTTATTGGTACGGCAACGATTGAAGCCAGTGAAATTCTATCGTCTAAATTGAAGCAAGCTGGTATTCATCATGAAGTTTTGAACGCAAAACAACATGAGCGTGAAGCAGACATTATTGCTCAGGCAGGTAGCCCGAATGCAGTAACAATCGCAACAAACATGGCCGGTCGTGGTACAGATATTATCCTTGGGGGTAACTGGAAAGCGAAACTTGCCAAACTTGAAAATCCTACCCCTGAAGATGAAGCGCGTCTAAAAGCGCAATGGGAACAGGACCATGAAGATGTATTGCAAGCAGGTGGCTTGCACATTATTGGTTCTGAACGCCATGAATCACGCCGTATTGACAACCAGTTACGTGGTCGTGCGGGCCGTCAGGGTGACCCTGGTGTTTCTCGTTTCTATTTATCTCTTGAAGATGACCTCATGCGTATTTTCGCAGGTGACCGTGTCGTTGCCATGATGCGTGCAATGGGGCTTAAAGAAGATGAAGCGATTGAACACAAAATGGTAAGCCGTTCTATCGAAAATGCGCAGCGTAAAGTTGAAGCACGTAACTTCGATATTCGTAAAAACTTACTTAAATATGATGATGTGAATAATGAACAACGTAAGATCATTTATTCACAACGCGACGAAATCTTAGCTGAAAATACTTTACAAGAATACGTTGAAGAAATGCATCGTGAAGTAATGCAGGCGATGATTGCTAACTTTATTCCACCAGAGTCAATCCATGACCAATGGGATGTGGAAGGCTTAGAAAATGCTTTACGTATTGATTTGGGTATTGAGCTACCAGTTCAAGAATGGCTAGAACAAGATCGACGTCTTGATGAAGAAGGCTTGGTTGAACGCATCAGTGATGAAGTGATTGCGCGTTATCGTCAGCGCCGTGCACAAATGGGTGATGAATCTGCAGCAATGCTTGAGCGTCATTTCGTTTTAAATTCTCTTGATCGCCATTGGAAAGATCATTTGGCTGCAATGGATTATTTACGTCAAGGTATCCACTTACGTGGCTATGCGCAAAAAAATCCTGAGCAGGAATATAAAAAAGAAGCATTTAACTTATTCGTGAACATGCTGGGTGTAATTAAAACTGATGTTGTAACTGATCTGTCTCGCGTACATATTCCAACACCAGAAGAGCTTGCAGAAATGGAAGCTCAACAGCAGCAACAAGCAGAAGCAATGAAGCTTTCTTTTGAACATGATGATGTGGATGGATTAACAGGTGAAGTGACCGCTTCTCAAGAAGCACTTAATGATTCGGCTACTGAACAACAAACGTTCCCTGTACCTGAAAGTCGTAATGCTCCATGTCCATGTGGTTCTGGTTTGAAATATAAACAGTGTCACGGCAAAATTTAATTTGTGTTATAAAAAAAAGCAGAACGTTTGTTCTGCTTTTTTTTCGTTTGTAGTAAGCCTGTGAATAATGTTTGCAGTTTTAAGCATTAAATGCTATTTACTTCTCATCCAGAGTGTATGTTGGAAAGACAATGAAAAAAGTATTACAACCTTTATTTTTAACTGTTCTTGCTGTGCCAAGTTTTGTTTTCGCAGCAGAAACAGCTTCAGCCCCTCAAACCACAACGGTTGATAAAGTACTTGCGGCAAAAGGCCCAACTTCGGCTCAGGCTGTAGTGAAACAAGAAAATACGACGGTGATTAGCCCTCGTACAGGTATTCGTTACACATTGGGTAACACGGGTAATCGCCCAATCATTTTACAAACTGCTGCGATCGCTCCAGCAAACTCTGCAAATATTAACCGTATTGTTGCAAGTAACCCAGCTCTATCTCCAAAGAGCCAAGAAAAAGCAAAAGTTGCATTAATTGGTGAAGCTGCTGTTGCTGGTGCCGCAGCAGTTGCAGCGAATAATGTAACTGCCCCAGCTGTACCAAACAGTGTTACAGCTGCAAATCCTGCATCATTGAACTAAGTTCTATATATAAAAAAGCCGGTCAATTTTGAACCGGCTTTTTTATATCAGGGTGTTTGAAAATATTTAAATCTGATTATTTACATCTACATTTTTTGTTTCGCGTATTAATAAAAACGCGATTAATGATAAAAGTGATGCTGCTGTAAGATAATAACCAACTGCATATAAACCATATGTTTCAGCAAGTTTAGTTGCAATAAGCGGTGCAAAAGAAGCACCAAAAATACCAGCCAAGTTAAACGTTAAAGCTGAACCCGTATAACGTACTGAGGTTGGGAAAATTTCTGAAAGGACAGTACCAATTGGACCATAGGTCAAGCCCATAATTGATAAGCCAGTACACAAGAACAAAAATACAATGAGTGTGTTTCCAGACTCTAACATACTAGAGAAAAACAGTCCGAAAATTGCAGCAGCAATACATACACCAATAGAAGTAGCTTTACGGCCAAATTTTTCTGCAAAAATGGCAGAAAGAGGGATAAAGGCTGCAAAGCAAAGGGTTGCAAACAGTTGAAGTTCTAAGAACTCACCACGCGCATAGCCTAGTTTGGTTGTTCCCCAGTTAAGTGCGAATACTGTAGTTAAATAAAACACAACGAAGGTACAGATTGCTGCAATTGTACCGAGAATAAGTTTGCCCGTGTGTTTTGTCACCACTTCTTTAAATGGAATATTAACTTCTTTTTGCTTATCTAAAACCTTCTGGAAAGCAGGGGTCTCATGAAGTTTTAAACGAATGTATAAGCCAACAATAACCAAGACAGCACTTGCAATAAAAGGAATACGCCAGCCCCATTGCATGAATGCTTGCTCAGGAATAGCAGCACTTAGAAGTAAAAAAGAACCAGTTGCTAAAATAAAACCGATAGGTGCGCCAAGTTGAGGGAACATGCCATACCATGCACGTTTGCCTTCAGGCGCATTTTCTGTAGCAAGTAAAACAGCACCACTCCATTCACCACCTAAGCCTAAGCCTTGTCCTAAACGACATAAGGCGAGCAATAAAGGCGCGACAATTCCAATCTGAGCATAGGTTGGTAATAAGCCAATACATACGGTTGAGATACCCATAGTGAGCAATGCTGCCACCAATGTTGCTTTACGACCTATACGATCTCCTAAATGCCCAAATAGTGCTGCACCGATAGGACGGGCAATAAAGGCGATTGCAAAAGTTGCAAGTGATTGTAAGACTGCGGCACTACCACTACTGGCAGGGAAAAATAGGTGTGGAAAAATGATAACGGCAGCAGTTGCATAGATATAAAAGTCGAAGAACTCAATGGTTGTACCGACTAAACTTGCAAACAAAACCCGTGTTTTCGAATTGGTGGCTACTACAGGAGCAGCAGTCGCAGAGGTTGACTCCATATAAGTCCTTATATCAGTTAAAATTTATTTTTAATTTACTATTCTCTTTAAAGGCATATTTTTCTTAAAAGAATAGCGTGAAAGAACATCATCCATGACTCTTTCAGGATCACTGAATATGAGTGAAAAATGGACTAAACAACGTACCAATAGATAGCAAGAAAGTGTGCACCTGCACCTAAAAGCACAAAAATATGCCATATCGCATGGGTATATCTTACCTTTTTTAACGCGTAAAACAATGCTCCAACGGTGTAAGCTAAACCTCCAGTAATCAATAACATCAAAGTATCTTTGCTTAAATAGGTTCGCATATCATCCATTACAAAAACGGCAAGCCAACCCATAAGGACATAAGCAAGTAGCGAAATTTTCTGAAAACGGTGAATAAAAACTAACTTGAAAAGTGTACCAATTGCAGCAATGCTCCAGAGCGCAATAAGTAAAATATGAGCTTTTTGTGTAGGTATAGCAATGCTTAAGAACGGGGTATATGTTCCAGCAATTAAATAATAAATAGCCGTGTGATCGAGTTTTTTATACCAGTAACGTAAATTTTGTGTTTGTGCAAAATGATAGAGAGTCGAACTAGTAAACACGAGAATTAAGCTAAAAGCATATACCCATAAACCTATCCACTGGGCAGTGGAAAGATAAGATCCTTTTATAATTAAAAAGACAGAGGCAATTACTGCCATAACCACACCAGCGCCATGGCTGTAGGCATTAAAAAGTTCTTCTTTTGGGTCGTAGGTTTCTAACACCGATTTACTCATAAGTTTATTTTTTGATTAAAAATACAAATGTATAGAAATACAAAACAGTCGTAAAGTTATTTTATTTTTAATCCTATACCCTTTAAACTTTCACTTTATATGAGTCACCATTTTTTAGGTATATCAGTGTCGGTTTTCTCCTTTGAGCAAGAACAGCAATTCTTTCATGAAATCAAACAAATGCTTGATCAGCAGACTTTTGAACGTTTGATTTTGAGCCAATATAAAGGAGAGTTGACCCAGCTGGAAAAAATTACTTTCCGTGTTGTGGAGCTACATGGAAAAAAACAACTTTCCGCGCTATATCATCATACCACCCAAGATGTGACTAAAAATTATTCATTCGAAGATGGCTTAGAACAGATTGCAGCACTGATTACGCAATGCAAACAAGCGAATTTATTTTCCACTCATCAAGAAATCCAGCTTAAAAAAAATAAGAAAAAAGCCATGCTTAATATGGGTAAAAAGCAAAGCATGACTACCGCTCCAACTGTACAAGCGCATGATCGTGAGAAACAGCGTTATGTACAGCAGAGTAGTGCATTTTTAAAAGAGCTGGGTATTACTGATGAGAAAGCTCAAATCATTCCAAGCATGGCTCGTAAATGGAAGCAGATTAATAAATTTATCGAAATTTTTGCGAGCGCATATGAGCAGATTGATGCTGAGCAAAAAGAGTTAAATATTGTCGATTTTGGTTCAGGAAAAGGGTATTTAACTTTTGCTTTGTATGATTATTTACAAGAACAACAAAAGGTTCCGCTCATTACGGGTGTAGAGCTGCGCCGTAATTTAGTGGAATTTTGCCAGAACGTTGCAGACAAAGTACATTTTAATCATTTAGACTTTTTTGAAGGTGACGTTCGTAGTTATCAGCCGGAAAAGCTGGACGTGATGATTGCTTTACATGCATGTGATATTGCGACTGACTTTGCTATCCATACGGGAATTCGTTTAAATGCTTCAATGATTATGTGTGCGCCGTGCTGTCACAAAGAGTTGCGTCCACAACTACATAGCCCTGAAGTTTTACAACCAATGCTACAGTTTGGTATTCATGCGGGACAACAAGCCGAGATGTTGACCGATACCTTACGTGCTTTACTTTTAAAAGCATATGGCTATGAAACTAAAGTTTTTGAGTTTGTATCGCTTGAACACACCAGCAAAAATAAAATGATTTTGGCGACTAAACGCAAAAACGTGACACAACCTGATGCCAAGATTATGGCTCAAATTCAAGCATTGAAAGAAATGTATGGAATTAAAAAACAGACTTTGGAATTGTTATTACAAGACCAGTTGCCGATCGAAAATATTGGCTGCAAATGCTAGGAAGGTGAGTGGATGTATAAAGTTATAGCGGGTAGTTGGACGCAGTTTGAGGAAGATGCAAAATACATCCGTGAACAAGTCTTTATTCAAGAGCAAGGCATTGCACCCGAAGATGAATGGGATGATTTTGACAGCACCGCTATGCACTTTATGGTGTATGACAAAGAGCAGCCTATCGCTACAGCACGTTTGTTGCCACAGCATAGCGTAGGGCGTGTTGCTGTTTTAATGCCTTATCGAAAGCAGGGTATAGGTAAAATTCTAATGCAGCATATTATTGAATATGCGCGCCAACATAAATTGCCTTATTTAAAGCTTTCCGCGCAAACCTATGTGACGGCTTTTTACGAAGCTTTAGGTTTCAAAGTGCAGGGTGAAGTTTACCAAGACTGTGGTATTCCACATATTGATATGACTTTAGCGTTAAGTTGAGATTCCTTTTTAGAAATCTCAACTTTGAACTACTTCATCGCATTCCAGTTTTCGATGGCCTGTAAGCCTGTTTCCAAACCAACTTCATAACTGTAACGAAGCTTTTTCGGATTTGTCGTTAAACGCCCTGCCATATTTTTAAGAGGCGGTGGACATACCTCTAAAATTTGCTGTTCTGGGTTACTGCTACGAACAAATTCAACTGAAGCATTATAACGGGCACAGCGGTTACGCAAACTATTTGCAAAACCGTAATGGTGTTTAAAAGCATATTTCGCAAGGAATTGGTCGCCTCGGCTACTGGCTTTAAAATAGTTCTTCGGACGAGTACGTAAAACTAATAGCTTTTTGACACCACTTTGCTGAGCTGCCCAGCGAACGGGTAGAGCATCTGCAACGCCGCCATCAAAGTAGGGTTCACCCATAATATCGACGGGATGACGAGTTAAAACCGGAATTGAGCTAGACGCACGAAGTGCATTTAGCAAATTATCTTTACCAGCACGAAGATACTCAGCATGACCAGTTTTAGCATGGGTGAGTACCATATAAAAGTCAGGGTTGCTCGCAAAAAGACGTTGCTGGTCAAGCGGGTGCTCTTGCTCGCCAATTTCCCACATCCATTTTAAATCGAGTAAATCACCACCTTTAAAGAAGCGCTTGTAATCGATAAATTCAGGACGTAGTGAATGATCAATATAGAAGGTTAACGTGCGACCTTGTTGGCCTGCCAGGTAGTTAGCTACATTGGTCGAACCAGAAGATACACCAACGTATAAGTCAAAAGGATTGAACTGCTGTTGTAGAAAAGCATCAAGTACACCACTGGTAAAGGCACCACGCATGCCTCCACCTTCTACAACCAGTGCATTGCGAGAAAAATCTGTCATTTGAAAAATATCTGATTACTGATGTGAATGCTGATGTTCTTGCATGTCCATTTCAGACATATTGTCATGCTGAGTTTGCTGATCTGTTGATTTCTCAGCTTTTTGCTGCATTTCATGCTGTTGAGCTTTGCGCTGTGCTCCTGGCATATAGTCAGGCTCATTACTCATTGCTAAATAGAAAAAGCCAAGGAAGATCGCACTTAAAACACCGACGATTAGAACAAATTTCCAGCCTAAAATTGCTGATTCGGAAGAATTTTTATCGGACATAAGGATATCTCGAATGTGCTGTAGAAGCACAGAAATGAAGTCTATTTATAGCATATTTAGGTATAAGGCTGAAATCTTAAAGGTCATAAAGAAAAACCCATATAAATAAAATATATTTATATGGGTAAGGTTTATGCAATTTTTAAATATTCAAGAGCTCTAACTTATTGAATATTTTGCTTCTGCTCAGCTTTAGTTTTTAGTAACTTTGGGGGCGTGAAGCGCTCACCATATTTGGCAGCCAACTCTTCGGCACGTTTTTGTGCTTTATCAATACCATATTGATTTAAGAATTGAATCGCTCCTCCCGTCCACGGGGCATAACCAATTCCAAAAATAGAACCGACATTGGCATCAATCACTGACTCTAATACCCCTTCTTCGTAACAACGTAGGGTATCTAAGGCTTGTACAAACAAAATACGGTCAATCATATCTTGCTCGGAGATATCATGATCTTTTTGCCAACGGTTTAAGCCTTCCCATAGGTGCTTTTTACCATTTTCAGGATAATCATAAAAACCTGCGCCAGCAGCTTTACCTTTACGGTTTAATTCATGAATCATGGTATGAATCACTTCATCTACCGGTGTTTTCGGTAACTCTTTGCCTTCAGCTTGTAGTGCCTTACGCGTTTCACTTGCAACATGCTCCGTTAAAGTTAAAGACACTTCATCTTGAATCGCAAGTGGTCCTACCGGCATGCCAGCTTTCAGTGCTGCCATTTCAATACGCGCTGGATGAACGCCTTCTGCAAGTAAGCGCATACCTTCTTGAATAAAAGTACCAAACACACGACTGGTAAAGAAGCCACGGCTATCATTGACAACAATTGGCGTTTTTCCAATTTGCTGTACAAAGTCGTAGGCTTTAGCAAGTGTCTCTGCGGAGGTATTTTTACCTTTAATAATCTCAACCAACTGCATTTTGTCGACAGGGCTAAAGAAATGCAGGCCAATAAATGCTTTATCATCCTTACTTGCTTGCGCTAAACCTGTAATCGGTAGGGTGGATGTATTTGATGCCATTACACCATTAGGCGCTAAGTATTGTTCAGCTTCTTGAGTGACTTTCGCTTTGAGCTCTTGGTTTTCAAATACGGCTTCAATAATCAGGTCACAACCTTGTAAATCTTCAGCAGAAGCTGTGGCCGTAATGAGCGATAAAATCTGATCACGTTTTTCTGCCGTCATGCGGCCTTGTGAAACACGTTTATCTAGCAATTTCTGAGAATAAGCTTTGCCTTTTTCAGCATTTTCAACAGATACATCTTTAAGGATAACAGGAATGCCTTTAATTGCAGTGGCGTAGGCAATACCAGCACCCATCATGCCCGCACCCAACACACCCACTTTAGTGGCTTGCCATTTTGCAATATCGGCAGGACGGCTAGCACCCGACTTAATTGCATTTAGGCCGTGCCAGAAAGTGCCAATCATATTTTTAGAAATTTGGCCTGTTGCTAGTTGAGTAAAGTAGCGAGACTCGATGCGCAAGGCGGTATCGACATCAACTTGAGCACCTTCAACTGCGGCAGCCATAATCGCTTCAGGAGCAGGATAGCAGCCCTTGGTTTTGTCTTTTAACATGGCTGGTGCAATGGCAAGAACTTGTGCAACTGCCGGAGTTTTTGGATCGCCACCCGGAATTTTATAACCCTTCACATCAAAAGGCTGTTGAGATTTTGGATTGGCTTTGATCCAAACAATCGCTTTATCTAAAAGTTCTTGTTCATTTTCAGCTGTGTCATGAATTAGGCCTAAAGATTTGGCTTTATCGACACCGAACTGCTTACCTTCCATTAAAAATGGGAATGCATTTTGAAGACCAAGCAGACGGACCATACGTACAATACCACCGCCGCCCGGTAGTAAACCTAAGGTAACTTCTGGTAGG
>NZ_POYH01000017.1:0-1638 GCF_002899995.1 Acinetobacter sp. AKBS16
GCGAACATCGTGCCCTTCTATATTACCACGACCACTGATTCCGTGAAATTTTGGATCATTTTTTAATGTAATGCCATATTTATCTGCAAGCTGTTCGACGAACCAGAAACCTGCATTATGGCGGGTTTGGGCATATTCTGAACCAGGATTGCCCAAACCAACAATTAGCGAAATATTTGACACTAATCTACGCCTTTAAACACTTATGCGCGTTTGAAGTCAGCGTGCATAGGAGTGTTTTTAGCTGGGTGACGTTGTAACGCTTGGATTTTAACGTTTTCAACTTTGTCACCTACTTTGATTTCAACAACTTCTTCAAAGAAAGCGTTGCTTTCTAAAGCTTTTACAAGCTCACGAAGTTCTAAAGTAACTGCTACAGGCTCAGCGTTACCACCGTAGATGATAGCTGGAACTAAAGATTCGCGACGAAGGCGGCGGCTCGCACCTTTCCCTTGTTTGTCTTCAGCACGCGCTTGAGCGTTTAATACGAAGTTTGCCATGAGATAAATCCTCATTAAAGATTAAATAAACTAAACTTGCGACCAGTTTAGTGATAGAAAACCCCAGCCAAAGCTAGGGTTAAGAAAAAAGCTGCAATATTATAAACTATCGAACATCGCGCTGATAGACTCTTCGTTATTAATACGACGAATCGTTTCAGCAACCATGCTAGCAACAGAAACTTGGCGAATTTTGCCTAAGTTTAATGCTTCTTCAGAAAGAGGAATTGTGTCAGTTACAACTAACTCATCAATAACAGAGTTACGTAAGTTCTCAATTGCTTTGCCTGAAAGTACAGGGTGAGTTGCGTAAGCAACAACACGACGTGCACCGAATTGTTTAAGTGCATCAGCTGCTTTACACAATGTACCAGCTGTATCAACCATGTCGTCTACGATAACGCAATCACGATCTTTTACGTCACCAATCAAGTGCATAACTTGCGACTCATTGGCTTTTTGACGACGTTTGTCGATGATTGCTAAATCGATATCACCCATCTGTTTAGCAACGGCACGAGCACGTACAACACCGCCAACGTCAGGAGAAACCACCATAAGGTTGTCATGTTGTTGTTGACGTAAGTCAGCAAGCAAAGCAGGAGTACCGTAGATGTTGTCGACTGGAATATCGAAGAAGCCCTGGATTTGGTCAGCATGTAAGTCAATCATTACGACACGGTCAATACCAACAGTGGTAAGCATGTCTGCAACAACTTTCGCTGTGATCGGCACACGTGCAGAACGTGGACGACGGTCTTGGCGAGCATAACCAAAATAAGGGATAACAGCAGTAATACGACCAGCACTTGCACGACGCAAAGCATCTGCCATAACCAAGATTTCCATAAGGTTGTCATTGGTTGGAGCACAAGTAGGCTGAACGATAAATACGTCTTTACCACGAACATTTTCAGTAATTTCTACTGAAATTTCACCATCAGAGAACTGACCGACTGATGCAGCACCTAGAGGGATATGTAAGTGACTTACGACTTTTTGAGCGAACTGTGGATGAGCATTTCCACTAAAAACGACAAGATTGGGCATGAAGCACCCTTGGCGGTTGGTATGTAATGAAGTAGATGGCAGGGGCGGCTGGATTCGAACCAACGGATGGCGGGATCAAAACCCGCTG
>NZ_POYH01000018.1:0-79247 GCF_002899995.1 Acinetobacter sp. AKBS16
GTGACTCATCGACCAGCCAGTTAATACCTTCACTACGCCACAAACGGGTTAAAAAGTCATAATCGCTTTCGTTTGACTGCATCACAAATGGACGCACATCGTAGTCTTTAGTTAAGCCAGATGTATCGAGCGTTATACTTGAGGCAAATAACGGGCTTTTCCCCTGCCATTCCTTAAATAGAATTTCACTAATATCGCGCACGCTTTTATTCATAAACACGCGGCTATTACGGCGCTTATGCCAGAGTGCAGTTGGGTCTTTTAAAGTTAAATTATAAATAGTGAGTGAGCCGTCGCTTTGCCCTTGGCTGGCTTCGGTAATAATACCTGTCGTTCTAAAAAACTGGCCTGTATCGGTGACCTGATCGACGGCAACCTGACAGCCAATAAACTGTTTTAATGCAATATGGGCGTTTGTCGACAGACACAATAACTCAGCAACGCTGCCCTGATTAAGCGTATGTTCGCCTTCAATACGTTGTAAGAAGACTTGCTGATTTAAAGACTGATTTGAGAATTGGATATGAACAGCACGATTTTGTGAAACAAGGCCTAAACGTTCCAATATACTCGACACACTCATCTGCATTTTTATTATCAATCAAACTTATATTTAAGCCGTATTTTAATTAAAAAAAGACTAATCTGTCTATCTATACTCATTTTCAAAATGTAACTAGTCTAAATATGCAGTTTTACGTTAATTTCTTATTAAATAGGTATTTAAACCGTAAAATTCGATCATTTTAAAGTAATATAAATCATGGAGATATTATTAAATTTTTCAAATAAAAATCAAACATATAGCAAGAAATTAAATTTTAAGATTAATAAAATTCAGGATGAGATATGAAAATAAAAAAGTCTGCTTTTTATATATTTACCATGATTTTTTCGCTTCATTCTTCAGCATTTGCTGAGCCGAGTGTTGCTGATGTTCAATATCGTGCACAGCAAGGACAACCGATTGCGCAATATCATCTTGGCATCATGCTTTTAACTGGTGAACAAGGTGTCGTTAAAAACTATGAACAAGCTTTTAAATGGTTAACTGCTGCTGACCAAAATGGAAGCGTGGGGGCAAAATATAGTTTAGGAATGATGTATTTCACGGGTACAGGCGTGGAAAAAGACATGAAACGCGCTTTTGAATATTTTGCTAAAGCTGCGGATAAGGGCCATGCCAAAGCGCAATATAACTTAGGGGTGTTATATGACAGAGGTGAAGGAACTGCGCAAAATTATGAGCAGGCTTTTGAATGGTATAGTCGTGCTGCAGAGCAAGGCTATCCGCCCGCAGAATATAATTTAGCTCATCTATATAAAAAAGGTCACGGCGTCGCTCAAAGCGATGAGCAAGCCCTTAAGTGGTACACCAAAGCGGCTGAGCACAATGAAAGCGATGCCCAGTACAACTTGGCCCAGATGTATTTAAATGGTGAAGGCACGCCGAAAAACCTACAACTGGCAAAGAAATGGTTCCAGCAAGCTGCCGATGCAGGCGATGTTGATGCGAAAGAAATGCTTAAAAGTTTAGATTGAAAAATCAAAACTTAATGTTTGTCTTGCTCCAATAACTTACTAATTTCTTCACCGTATACCCATTTATTTAAAATACCTTCTGAACTTTCTAAACCTACAATATCTAGAAAACTTTCAAATGTAGTTGCCACTTGTTCTCGATCTTCTGTATCCAACTTGTCAGGATCGATTTGACTAATTCCATTAGCAAGAACTTGTAAAAGTTCTGCCTTGGTTGGCTCATTCTTTTGTTGATAAAGTGCAATAAAAGCTTGTGCAGTATCAGCCACTTTTTGATTCAAACTCATACGTAATGCAGAATTTTGAACACCTGTATATAGCTGACCATCTCCCGCAAAATGATCTTGAGCTTTAAACTTTTCTAATTGTTGAATAACAATAGAGTTAGAATTTTGAATACTCATTTCTGTTTTATTCTCAGTTTTTTGGGCACAACCAACTTGTGAACTTAAGACAGCCATGACTAGAACCAAAAGCTTTTTCATAGTTTTATTACTTTTATATTTATCTGCTTCAAATATAAACCAAATTAATTATAATTTTCTATATCTATGAAGTTTTATTTTTATTCTTTATTTTTTCTAATTAAATATAAATATTAACTCTATTATTTTAAAAACATATTTAGTTTTATTATTAAATCAAAAATATTTTAAATATTAAATTGACGTATTTAAAATCACCTATTATTCCGTTGCTGGCCTACATTGCCAGACGGTTTTGACAGACCGTAACTCGTAGCGAATTGTAGTTCTACTATAATTCGTTAGACCCTTGCGTCCCCTTTCTTTGCGGTAGGACGGGAGGGGGACGCCCCGCGCGTGCTGGTTCTACGAGTCCAGTCTGTCAACCCCCTTTCGTTCTACCACCCTAAATTAATTCGCGGTAATTCGGTGGTAGAACTCCATTTTTTAAGGAGTTGACTATGCCATTTTTCAAACTCATTTTCTCTCTTATTTAACTATTTTATTAATTTAAAATTTGGGTTTTTACGCCCTATTTTTTAAATTTATAGATTATTTTTATTTTAAAATTTTAATTATTTTATTTTTCTGTATGTGTAGGAGGATTAATTATTACCTGAAAAATTATTTTAATTTTTAAACTGATTATATTTTTATTCTACTCATAGATATAAATCATTATGAGAATAATATGACAATTTATAAACCTTTTTTGGCTTTAAGTTTTGTTCTAGTGAGCTTGGGTATTTCAGGCTGTAACCTCCACACTCAGCAAGAGTTTGAAAAAATTTGCCTATCGGGTGGGCATAGCAAGACCAGTTGCGAATGTATTTACCAGCGACTTGAACAAACCTACTCTCCAAAGCTCATGCAGCGTCTAGAACATGTCAGTTTGCAAAGTCCTGTTCTCCCACGGGACTTTGCCCCTACTTTTTTCAGCGTCATACAGCGGTGTGACAAAAGTAGTCTGGGCTAAGCGTTGGCTTAGCGCTTTATCTCTGTGTTGCAATGGTTTATTACTTTAAATCAGCGCAAAAAATTAAAGTCTGTTGTGGCACAGAGGCCTAAGTTTTTTGATTTGCCGATCTAGCATTTTGAAAAATCAGATCAATTTTATAACCAATCAAGTTATGCTGTGCTTACATTCAACTTTTGAACATTTATTAGAATGAATTACACATGGGATGAATTTGAGCAAAGACTTATCACATATAGAGATGCATGGATTGATCTGGCAAGAATTTTAGATGCGTATGAACATCAAATAAAAGAACTTCTTCAACAAATTCAATTATTAACTTATGAAGATTCTTTGCCTGTATTTAATCAGTTATATGAAATACAAGATCATTTAGCTACTGCCAAGTTTCGCTATGACCTCGACTTAAATGAAGCTTTAGATATATTCGTTTATCATTTCGATAGAGATGACAAAGCGCTGATAAGCCAATATTGGTACAAAAAATTCAAGCAAAACAAAGATATTCTTTGGCCTTTACCCCCAGATGAATAGTAGCTTGTACGTTTTAACCTACAAACTTTTAAGGTTTTTGCGGATTGGCGATGCCCTACTTTTTTCCTAATATGAAGTCATACAGGAACAGGATGTTCCGGAACATAAAACAACAATAATACGTTCAAGCACCAGGAGCGTGAGATACGACAGGAGTCATATCTAATCACCAAATACAAGAAAGCCCGACAGGATGTCGGGCTTTTTTTATAGCTATTTAAAAATAATATTTACACTCACCTATAGCGGGGTATGCGCCTGTTCTTGCTTTTTATGGCGAATCCAACGCACCACCCAAATAACCGCAATCAGCACCACTATTGCAACAAGCGCAGGCACCAGCATAGCTGAAACCGAAAGTAAGATTGCACCAATCCATTCACCTGTCGCAACGACAAAATTACCCAAACCACCTGTGGTTGCAGTTGAAACACCACGTGCAGCGACGGTACTCATTTGCACCACACCTGCCGTGCCACCACCGACAATAATGGCTGCTGCCCAACTGGCAAACTGAGACATTTCTCCACTACTGACCGCCATTGTCGCTAACGTACCCGCGATCATCGCCGCAGGGGTTGCGACTGTGTCTAAGGCATTATCGACCCACGGGATATAGTAAGCTGCGACTTCACACACCGTTGCCACACCTAAAGCCAAACACACCGATGGCAGAGCTAACCACTCAAAGCCTTTTGATGGCTCAAACCAGCCCATCATGGTGGCGATGCTCATGACCAATAGCGGTACAAACACGCGAAAACCGCAGGCAGCGCTCAGGCCCACACCAATACATAAACCCAATATTGTTTCCATAACGGTTTCCTTCTTTATGCCCATCACGGGTCTTGTTATGTAAGTCTTATTTTTAAATTAACAAAAAGCCCCATCGGGTGACAGGGCTTTTTGTTAAATGCGAACGCAAATATTATTTCATTCTTAACGTTTAAATTGCGTGCAGTAGCATTTCGTGCAAGGTGGTAAAGGGTCGGTATTAATTTCTAAAAACACTCTATGTCCGCACTGAGCACAGAAATAGAAGCCTGTTCCGGGTTTTTCGCCAGCTGTTACCATGATTACATTCCTATAATCGTATATATATTAAACAGGAATATAACCCACTTAAAGTGAATGTCAATTGTCCATTTCGCCCAATGATGATGGCATAAATGCAAAAAATGTTATTTGTACGATTTATCTTACACAGATTTAGGGATTTAGCGGATTGGCTGTCCCCTGCTTTTTTTCTAATATGAACTCATACAGGAACAGGATGTTCCGGAACATAAAACAACAATAATAGGTTCATGCATCAGGATCGTGAGATACGACAGGAGTCATATCTAGCAACCAAATACGAAAAAGCCCGACAGGATGTCGGGCTTTTTTATGGTTTATTGATTATCAGTAATTAGTTAATATTTATGCAGCACAATAGATCATTGGAATAACATTAGCTTCTTTTGCGGCATGAGAAAATGAAGACAAAATCCATATTAATTGGATTATATGTCCCTTAACTTTTACTCCTTTCTTTAATTGGTTAAATTCTTTTTCTATATCGCCTTTTGAAAGAAAGCTACAACTTAAAATACACTTTCTATGTAATTTATGATTTTTTAATAAAATTTCTAAATCATTCTCAAAAGTAGGAGTAATTTTCCGAATTCTATCAATTTTTGTTTGAACGCCGCCCCCTAAGTATTGTTTACTTAAAGAAGTTTGAACTTTTTTTAATAATTGATCTTTTAAAAAAAACATATTACCTAAGTTTTTTATACCTTGCCCCACCACATCATGTAAGTTACTAGCAGATGTAGATACTTTTCCATGTTTTGAGTGGATAAAAGTTATACTTGAATCAACCAAATTAAATGTTATGTGATCAGCCCATTCATCACCCAAATCATCACAAAAAATGCACTCGTCATTTGAATGTAGGTCTTCTACAAATCCAAACATTGAATCAATATCAAAATTCGTATGGGTATCTTTAAAGCTCCCTTTTTCTGAAATAATTGTTTCGATATTTTTTTGAGGATACAGGAGTTCAAGTATACTATCTAATTCAGAAATCCCAGATCTATCTTCAAAGCAATTATTCATAAAATACATATGCTTTGGATCATCAAACGTTACACTAAATAAACCTTTTCTGTTTATATAAGTTATAAGATTTTCTAACTTATTATTTTCTTCAACTTTTATTTTTCTTAATAAACTTTTAGAGTTAAGTGATAATGTATTTTTATTAACTTTTAATTTTGAGGTATTTTCAAAACCAACAATTTCTAAAGAAGAGTTTATTTCAAAAACTTTCTCAAGTTCACTAAATACTTTAGATTGAAAACTATTTGGTAAATCTATAATTTTTTTAGTACGTTTTTTCTTATTAGCATTTACCTCTATTTTCACTAACTCATATTTAAGTTTTAAACTACCATTTAAAAAATTATCAACAATCTGGCATATATCAATTAGTAATGCAGAGGGTTGTGAATTAGTCAGTACCTCTTTCAGTTGAACCTTTTTGGCAAATAAAGATAAAAAATCATTTTGGCTTGCTGTTTTTAAAAGAAGTATTTGTTGATTAGCCCACTCTACAATTTCATCAACACTTTGCCTAGCTGATGATTCAACTATTCTACCTGTACTTGAAATAGATTTTATATTTCCACCATCTCTCACTTTTATTTGAGAAGGAATTGAACGACCTGCTGCATATGTTGATAAAGTTCCCTTGAGGTTTGCTGCTTCAAAAGAGCGATTACGTACTGCTTTATCAGATACGGTCATATTTCTGAGAGACATTTTTTGAAATTCAACATTATTTCCTAATAATTTACTTAAATCCTGAGTCTCTATTAATTCAAATTTATCTTTTAATATATGTGTGAAATTCGCACAACTTTTACTCATCACAACTAAATAATCATCTAATTCTATTAAAATGATAAAAGCAAATATTCTATCTTCAATATTATCATCATCAAAAAAATAGACTGGTTTAGCCGTTGGAAAAACCTTAACTGTTAACTTATATTCAATATTTTCAGTTGTAATTTTTATATCTCGAAAAACCTCAAGTATAAAATCTGAACCTTGCTCTTGGTTTGATGTAGCTTCATTCAAAACATCAGAAATAACACTTTCATCCAGACAATTATTTATCTTATAAAATTGTACATTCTTAGTTAATTCTAATCTTTCAGGCATATTTATTCCTTAATTTTATAATAAAACCCTATCATTAAAATAGAGGTTTTTTTAAACAATATCAATATTGTTTAACTAAAGTATTAAGTTCCTTAGCCTTCTAAAAAGTCTTGCGAAAAACGCTGTAATACACCACCTGCTTTATATCCAGAGACTTCTTCTGTATCTAAATACATTCAAGTATTAGGATCTTGAGACATGACAGGAGTCATATCTAGTATCCAAATATAAAAAGCCCGACGGGATATCGGGCTTTTTGTATTTCTCATAAATACTTATTATATTAATAGTTTTACCATACTTTAAGTCCACTATATTGATTAAAAAGCACTAGAATAAAAAAAATCATCGTAAAAAAGAAACAATAATTATTACAGATAATCTTAAATCCATTTTTTCTGAAATTGAAATACCTATTTTCAATTTCCACTAACTTATTCAAGGCATTATTTTTATCATCCGCTGACAAATTACTTCGCTCAACCTCATTTTTATAATATGAAAACAAATCCTTAAATGTTTTACCTCCGCCCTCTTCTGATAATTCGGCTGCCTCTTTCCATAACTTAGAAGTTGAAATATAGTAAAAAAAGAAAAGAACTATTCCTATTAATGCTAATATCTTTATAGAATTTTGCTCATTAGGTATACCTATCCAACCCATTATTGAAAGAAACAACCATATACTATGTTCATTTAACTTTACAAAATAATCTCTTACAGCCTTATTTAATAACTCAATTTTTTCAAAAATATTTTCAACAGACATATTTGTACTTAGCCCAAAAATTAAACTTAATATTAAAAACTCTTAACCTGAATATTTTTATCGAATTCTAATAATTAAATTATTCATATAAAGTTTTAGCGTATCTCATAATATAAGAATTTAGACCATCTCCATTTCTAGCCAGTTGTTTCATATCTTCAACTCGGCTAGCGCCTGCACTTCGATAACTATAAGTATAAATTTTAAAGGTTCTATCAAACTGCACTCTTATATATGTATCACCAATTTCATATGCATGAATTCCAGAATCACCGTCTAAATCTAAATATCTTTCCACTATTATTCTCAATAAAAAACCCCATCATTAAGATAGGGCTTTTTTTGAACAATATCAATAATGTTTAACTAAAGTATCAAGCTATTTGGCCTTCTAAAAAGTCTTGCGCAAAACGCTGTAATACACCACCCGCTTCATATACAGAAACTTCTTCTTCTGTATCTAAACGGCAAGTCACAGGCACTTCAAGAATCTCTTCTTTACCATCCGCTGTGGCACGTTCAATCACTAAAGTTAAAGTCGAACGCGGCGCAATATTACCAATCACGCTATAAAGCTCTGTACCATCTAGCTTTAGAGTCTTGCGGTTTACGCCCGGTTTAAATTCAAGCGGTAACACGCCCATACCCACCAAGTTGGTACGGTGAATACGCTCAAAACCTTCTGCTACAATCGCTTCAACACCTGCAAGGCGTACCCCTTTTGCAGCCCAGTCACGGCTTGAACCCTGACCGTAGTCAGCACCCGCGATAATAATTAACGGTTGCTTACGGTTCATGTAGGTTTCAATTGCTTCCCACATGCGCATCACTTCGCCTTCTGGCTCTACACGCGCTTTTGAACCTTGCTTAATGGTACCGTCTGAACGGCGAACCATTTCGTTATACAGTTTCGGGTTTGCAAATGTTGCACGTTGTGCAGTCAAATGGTCACCGCGGTGCGTTGCGTATGAGTTGAAGTCTTCTTCTGGTACGCCCATTTTGTGAAGGTATTCACCCGCAGCCGAGTCCATCAAAATCGCGTTTGAAGGCGACAAGTGGTCGGTCGTGATGTTGTCACCCAAAATCGCAAGCGGACGCATATTCGCCAAAGTACGTGGTGCAGCCAACGCCCCTTCCCAATATGGTGGACGGCGGATGTAAGTACTTTGCGGACGCCAGTCGTAAAGTGGGCTCTTCGCTTGTTCAACTTCGCCCAAGTCAAACATTGGAATGTAGACTTTACGGAACTGTTCAGGCTTCACGGCTTGCTTAACTAACGCATCAATTTCAGCGTCAGATGGCCAGATGTCTTTGAGGTAAATCGGGTTACCTTCTTTGTCATAACCTAACGCATCTTTTTCGATATCAAAACGAATCGTACCTGCAATTGCATATGCCACAACAAGCGGTGGAGATGCCAAGAATGCTTGTTTTGCATATGGATGGATACGGCCATCGAAGTTACGGTTACCAGAGAGTACTGCGGTTGCGTACAAGTCACGGTCAATAATTTCTTGCTGAATGGCTGGATCTAACGCACCAGACATACCGTTACACGTTGTACAAGCGTAAGCCACAATACCAAAACCAAGTTTCTCTAAGTCTTTTAGAACACCTGCTTCTTCAAGGTAAAGTGCAGCCGCTTTTGAACCCGGTGCAAATGATGATTTCACCCAAGGTTTACGAACCAAACCAAGTTCATTCGCTTTACGTGCCAACAAACCTGCCGCCACGGTGTTACGTGGGTTAGAGGTGTTGGTACATGAAGTAATTGCAGCAATAATGATTGCGCCATCTGGCATTAAGCCATCAGAACGGTTTTCAACAACACCCGCAATACCTTTTTCTTTTAAGTCCGCAGTTGAAACACGTGCATGTGGATTTGATGGACCAGCAATGTTACGTGTGACTGTTGACAGATCAAAACGTAGTACACGTGGGTACTCTGCTTTGGTCATTTCAGATGCCCAAAGGCCAATTTCTTTTGCGTACTGTTCAACCAATGCCACTTGAGCATCTTCACGGCCTGTTAGGCGTAAGTAGTCGATTGTGTTTTGGTCGATGTAGAACATCGCAGCCGTAGCGCCATATTCTGGTGTCATGTTCGAAATGGTTGCACGGTCGCCCACAGACATGCTGTCAGCACCTTCACCAAAGAACTCAAGGTAAGCACCAACCACGCGTTCTTTACGTAAGAATTCAGTTAGAGCCAACACGATATCTGTTGCAGTAATGCCTGCCTGACGCTGACCAACCAACTCAACACCAATAATGTCTGGCAGACGCATCCAAGATGCACGGCCCAACATTACGTTTTCAGCTTCTAAACCACCTACACCCACAGAAATTACGCCCAAAGCGTCTGTATGTGGTGTGTGTGAGTCTGTACCGACACATGTGTCTGGGAATGCTACGCCATCACGCGCCTGAATCACCGGAGACATTTTCTCTAGGTTAATCTGGTGCATAATACCGTTCCCCGCAGGGATCACATCGACATTTTTAAATGCAGTTTTGGTCCACTCAATAAAGTGGAAACGGTCTTCGTTACGGCGGTCTTCAACAGCACGGTTTTTTGCAAAAGCGTCTGGGTCAGCACCACCATATTCCACTGCTAAAGAGTGGTCAACAATGAGCTGTGTTGGTACAACTGGGTTAACCTTAGATGGGTCGCCGCCCTTCTCAGCAATCGCATCACGCAAACCTGCAAGGTCAACCAATGCAGTTTGTCCCAAGATGTCATGACACACCACGCGTGCAGGATACCAAGGAAAGTCCAAGTCCTGACGGCGTTCAATCAACTGCGTTAAATAAGCAGTTAAGTTCTCGGCATCGGCACGGCGTACCAATTGCTCAGCGAGTACTTTAGAGGTGTAAGGCAGTTTTTCGTATGCGCCTGGCTGAATATCTTCAACGGCTTGACGCACGTCGTAGTATTCAAGCTGGGTACCTGCCAGCGGTTTACGGTATTTTGTGTTCATTAACCACGCTCCGCCAATGGTTTAAATTCGAGGTTTTCAGGGCCTGTGTAGTTCGCGCTTGGACGAATGATTTTGCCGTCTTGGCGTTGTTCAATCACGTGTGCTGACCAACCTGCTGTACGTGCAATTACGAATAACGGTGTGAACATTGCAGTTGGAACACCCATTAAGTGATAGCTTACTGCACTGAACCAATCGAGGTTCGGGAACATGTTTTTCACTTCTTTCATCACTGCTTCTAAACGCTCAGCGATGAGGTACATTTTGGTGTTCTCTTGCGCTTCTGCTAAGTCATGCGCCACTTTCTTGATCACTTCGTTACGTGGGTCAGAAACTGTATATACAGGGTGACCAAATCCGATTACGACTTCTTTATTTTCAACACGTTTACGGATGTCAGCTTCTGCTTCGTCTGGATTGTCGTAACGTTGTTGAATCACGAATGCAACTTCGTTTGCACCACCGTGCTTAGGTCCGCGAAGTGCACCAATACCGCCTGTAATTGCCGAGTACATGTCAGAACCTGTACCTGCAACCACGCGTGAGGTAAATGTAGATGCGTTGAACTCATGCTCAGCATACAAAATAAGTGATGTATGCATCGCTTGAATCCACTCTTCACATGGTTTTTCGCCATGAAGTAAATGTAAGAAATGCGCTGCAATTGAGTCGTCATCTGTTTCAACTTCAATGCGACGACCGTTGTTGCTGAAGTGGTACCAATAAAGCAGCATTGAACCTAAGCTTGCCATTAATTTGTCAGCAATGTCTTTTGCGCCAGCTTCGTTGTGGTCTTCATGTTCTGGCGTTAAACAACCTAGAACTGAAACACCAGTACGCATCACATCCATTGGATGTGCAGATGGTGGTAATTGCTCAAGTGCAGTTTTAAGTGCTGCTGGTAAGCCACGAAGTGCTTTTAATTTTGCTTTATATGCTTTGAGTTCAGCTTTGTTTGGTAATTTGCCATGTACGAGCAAGTGAGCAACTTCTTCAAACTCGCTACCTGCCGCAAGGTCAAGAATGTCATAGCCACGATAGTGCAAGTCGTTACCGCTACGTCCTACGGTACATAGTGCTGTGTTGCCTGCAACTTGTCCGCTAAGTGCAACTGATTTTTTTGGTTTGAAGCCTGTTGTTGTTTCATTTGAGCTCATAGAATCATCCTTTATATCAACCAGAATTTGTTGTTTGTTCAATTTTTACTTTGGTGAAAACGCGACAGCGTCTTGCCGAGTTCTCATCCAATTTTTGGATTAACCTGCCGTTCGCCTTACTTTTCACGGATGAAAAGTAAGCAAAAATCCTTGTTGGTCTGACGATATATCCCTATATCGCAGTCCAACGTAGCGGCATCCATGCCGCCCTCACGATAGCCAAGACCATCGCTTCCCCTTCTTTTAAAAGAGGGCTTATTTATTTCTTTTTAGCAAATGCGTTGTCTAAGTAGTCTTCAAACGCGTAGTAGTTAATGCGTTCATATAACTCTTTACGCGTTTGCATAATATCAACCACGTTCTTTTGTGTACCTTCTTTACGTAAGGTTTCATACACAGTTTCGGCTGCCTTGTTCATGGCACGGAAAGCAGAAAGCGGATAAAGCGCAAGGCTTACATCGGCAGATGCTAACTCTTCAGTGGTAAACAATGGTGTAGAACCAAACTCGGTAATATTTGCCAAAATTGGTACACCTGTCTTCTGAGCAAATTGCTTGTACATATCAAGCTCGGTAATTGCTTCAGGGAACAACATATCTGCACCTGCCTCAATGTAGGCACCCGCACGGTCAATTGCAGCTTGTAAGCCTTCAACCGCTAACGCATCGGTACGCGCCATAATCACGAAGCTGTCATCACCACGCGCATCAACCGCAGCTTTAATACGGTCAACCATTTCTTCTTGAGTCACAATGGCTTTGTTCGGACGGTGACCGCAACGTTTTGCGCCCACTTGGTCTTCAATGTGCATTGCCGCAGCACCAAACTTGATCAGTGATTTTGTAGTACGTGCAATGTTAAATGCAGAAGCACCAAAGCCTGTGTCCGCATCGACCAATAATGGAAGATCACATACATCAGTAATACGGCGTACGTCGGTCAACACATCATCAAGGTTACTGATTCCCAAATCAGGTAAGCCTAAAGAACCAGCTGCTACACCACCACCTGATAAGTAAATCGCTTTATAACCTGCACGTTTTGCCAAAAGTGCATGATTGGCATTGATGGTTCCAACCACTTGTAATGGCTTTTCTTGGGCTACTGCATCGCGAAATAGCTGACCTGCGGATTGTTTAGCCATTGTTATGTTCTCCTTGTGCTTGTAGCAGTGTTTGCTCAATAATTTTGTAAGAAGCATTGATATGTCGATGCATGAGCAGCTCGGCAAGTTCACCATCGCCTTCTGCAATTGCATCTAAAATACGGATATGTTCGTCCCAAGCTTTGCTCGGTCGATCGGGTGTGTTTGAAAACTGAATTCGGTACATACGGATGAGATGATAAAGCTCATCACATAGCATTTTTTCTAGGGTTTTATTGCCACTACTTTTGATAATGCAGTAGTGAAAATCGTCCTGCCCTTCTTGCAAGTAATATCCTTTACCTGCTTTAAAGTTTTCATCTTCGGCATGCATACGTAAGACATCACGCAGCGCCAAAATTTGCTTTTTATCAATATGCTGTGCAGCAAGTTTGCAGGCCAAACCTTCTAATGACGCACGAATCTGGTAAAGCTCTTTAAACTGTTGCAGTGAGAGCGAAACCACGCGCGCGCCCACATGTGCAGTACGCTCAACTAAACGTTGCCCTTCAAGGCGATGAATTGCTTCACGCAAAGGCCCACGGCTAATGCCGTAAGTGCGCGCCAGTTCAGGCTCAGAAATTTTGCTACCTGCCGGAATTTGACCTAAAACAATCGCCGTCTGTATTTGCTTAAATACATTCTCGGTCAGTGTTCTTCCCTGACTTTGTAGTGGCTCTGGTGCGAAGGTCAAATCTTGCATATTGTCGACAATTTTTAATCAATTATGAGTTTTATAGCGGGATGAATGAAAAAAATCAAGGTGATTGTTGACACTTTTCAGAACGCATCAGGTCAATTTTTATCGTTCGGCCTGTTACCTCACCTTATATTTAAACCATTAAACCACTTACAAATTAGTCTTTATAAAACATATATTTAATATTATTTTACCTATAGATTTATGATACTTTTTTAGTTGCTTTTCGACCGCTAATCTTTTGTTTCAAACTTTAGTCTACAACCAATGTATTACAGTAAGATTGTAGACAATCTGCTTGAATGAAAGCATGAGTTAGAAATTAGTTTCTATTTACCGTAATTTCTTTTAAATCTTTTTATCATTTTCATCCAGAAAATATCGATATTAGTGAAATTATCAGGTGCTTCACGGTAGCTTTATTGATACATTATTGAGCATCGACATAGTTGTGGCGTATTTTTCGAGACAGAAAAAACCCAGCACTATGCATATTGTTGAATGAAAGGACTTTTTTGATGTTTCAACATATCCCCCCATACGCAGGCGATCCAATTCTCTCTTTAATGGAACAGTTCAATGCTGATACTCGTTCTGAAAAAGTAAACTTGAGTATTGGTCTTTACTATAACGAAGATAGCATTGTTCCTCAGTTAGAGACCATTATCGAGGCGCAAAAGCGTATTGAGCCTAAGAACGGTAAAACCAAACTTTATTTGCCAATGGAAGGCTTCAAACCTTACCGTGAAGCAATTCAAGCACTTTTATTTGGTGTAAACAGCCCAGCAGTTAAAGCTGGCCGTGCTGTGACCATCCAAACGCTTGGTGGTTCAGGTGCATTGAAAGTTGGTGCAGATTTCTTAAAAACTTATTTCCCAAATTCTGACGTTTGGGTAAGCCAACCAACTTGGGACAACCACGTTGCCATTTTCAATGGCGCTGGCATTAAGACTCATTTCTACCCATATTTCGATGCAGAAACGCGTGGTGTAGATTTTGACGGTATGCTTTCTACACTTAAAACTTTGCCTGAGCAAAGCATTGTGTTATTGCACCCATGCTGCCATAACCCAACGGGTGCTGACTTAAACCCAGCGCAATGGGATCAAGTGATTACAGTATTAAAAGATCGTAACCTTATTCCATTCCTAGATATCGCTTACCAAGGTTTTGGTGACGGTATGGAAGAAGATGCGTATGCAATCCGTGCTTTAGACCAAGCGGGTCTAAACTTCATTGTGAGCAACTCGTTCTCTAAAATCTTCTCTTTATATGGCGAGCGCGTTGGCGGTTTAACTTTCGTTTGTGATGATGCAGAAGCTGCTCAGTGCACATTCGGTCAGTTAAAAGCGACTGTACGCCGTATTTACTCTAGCCCTCCTACAACAGGTGCTTGGTTAGTTGATGAAGTGTTAAATGACGCTGAACTTAACCAACAATGGCAAGGTGAAGTGAAAGAGATGCGTGAGCGTATTATCAAAATGCGTAGCATCTTGAAAGATGAACTCACTAAAGCGTTACCAGACCGTGATTTTAGCTACCTTGTAAACCAAAAAGGTATGTTTAGCTACACAGGTCTAACTGCTGAGCAAGTAGATATCTTGCGTGAAGAATATGCAATCTACTTAGTACGTAGTGGCCGTATTTGTGTAGCAGGTTTAAACATGAACAATGTTTACACTGTTGCAAAAGCGATGGCTGAAGTGCTTGCTAAATCAGTAGAAGCAGCATAAATCATCTATTAAAAAAGGCGCTTCGGCGCCTTTTTTTATGTCTCGATATTAAGATTTAGCCTTGCCCCAATATTTCAGTTTTGAGGTATGGCCAATACCCACATTAAAGCTATTGGTTGGGTCGAGTTTTTGATAGAAATTGGCTAATGCAGGTTTGGCAATGTAAAGGTGCCCAACATTATGCTCTGCCGGATATTCAGCACGGCGCGCATCAAGTAATTTCCACATTTGATGTTCCATTTCTAACGGATCATTACCCTTTTTAAGAATATAGTCCTGATGGAAAACATGACAAAAGAAATGCCCATAATAGAGTTTATGGATGATTTTCTTTTCCATCTCGGCTGGTAGTTGCTCTACCCATTCGCGGTCATTACGACGTAGCGCAATATCAAGCGCTACAATATCTTCAACTTCACTACGGTGCGTATCACGATAACGAATTGCCGCCCCTGCAATCGCAAAACGGTGCAAGAACGCCTTTCGACCTTCTTCTTCGCTACATACGAAATAACTACCTGACTGATGCACAGTAAAATATTCTTTTAAAAATTGCTCGGTCTGTGCTTTCGAATTATTTTCGACACGTAAAACCAAATGGTGCTCATAACGGTCTCGATACTCGGTCATACGCTTAGGCAAATGACTCGGTAAAAAGAAGGTAATCGCCTGTAAAATCTGGTCTGTTAAGCCTTTAATTTTAAATTTTTCTAAAAAGCCATCGACTTTGTCTTTCATCGCGAAAGCTTTTGGAACATTGGCTGTACCAAACTTTTCAATAAATAAGAACGTGTCTTTTCCGTACTTTTCACCAATCAAATAAGCATCACGGTGAATATATTCGCCCGCAATTGGCAAGCTTGGCAGTGAGGTCAGTAAGTAGCGACGAATAGCCGTTAAATCATCGGCATCATTACTACCAATATAAAAAACACTGCTCTCTACTTTTTCATAGGTATCAAGGCGTACAGCAAACACACAGACCTTACCTGCCGAACCCGAGGCTTCAAACAAACGTGACGGGTCTGCATTAAAACGAGCAGGCGTATCCTCATCCACTTGCGTCACATCGTGGGCATAGCGATGATCTGATGCCTGCTTTTCACTATCATCTAAAATATCTACGGCTTGGTATTGCTGCTTCTCTAAACGCGTCAAAATTTCTTCGGGTGTCGAGCCTAAATTCACCCCTAAATGATTCACCAGCTCTAATTGACCAGCAGCATTCACTTGAGCATATAATGCCAGTTCCGTATACGCAGGACCACGGCGTACCAGTGCACCACCAGAGTTATTACACACACCACCCAGTACCGAAGCACCAATACAAGATGAACCAATCACCGAATGTGGTTCACGATTATAGCCTTTTAGAATTTGTTCTAAATTATCTAAGGTCGCACCCGGTAAGCAGATCACTTGCTTGCCGTCATGGATGACTTGAATTCCCTTTAATCGGCGTGTGCTCATGACCAAAACAGGACGATCATAATCATCGCCATACGGAGTTGAACCACCGGTCAATCCCGTATTGGCCGCCTGCATAATCACAATACAGTCTGCCTCAATTGCAGCCTGCAACACTTGCCATTGCTCTAGCAAGGTCCCTGGTACAACCACTGCAAGCACTTTCCCCTCACCAAAACGACGACCTTGACGGTACTGACGCGTACTTTGATCATCGGTCAAAACATAAGAACGCCCTACAATATTCTGTAAATGTTCGATCACTGCTTGAGGGGAAAATGTTTGCATGATGGTTTCCTTTTGGTCATCCATACCACATAGTTTTTTTAAATTTAGAGCAACACGACGTAGTCTTACAGGGAAAACTTCGATGTAAGCAGCTCATTGACGCTTAGCACCAGCAGCTAATCTCTAGGTATTAGATTTAATGCAAATTGGCGACGCATTGGCGGCAGGGATGCCGCCTGTTGAGCAACCGTACAAGGAAGTACGGTTTGCTCAACAAAAGGTTTTTTGGTTACTTTTGACCTTTCAAAAGTGACAAATGCCTATACGTAAAACATCAGCAAATCACCAAATTTTGAGGCTGTGCTTACTGCTTCACTTACTATGTTTTAAAGTCCTTGTTTAATCGCCTGTACTAAACAATCCGTATTAATATCCGAAATCGACTTAGCACCCGTTAAGGTCATCGCAACACGCATTTCCTTATCAATTAAATCAAGTAAGTTCGACACACCTTGTCCACCTGCTGCTGCCAAGGCATAAACAAACGCACGGCCAAGTAAAACCGTATCGGCACCGAGCGCCAACATACGCACCACATCTAAACCATTACGAATGCCTGAGTCAGCCAAAATCGCCAAATCACCTTTAACTGCGTCGGCAATTGCAGGTAATGCACGAGCAGATGACATCACGCCATCTAACTGACGACCGCCGTGATTCGACACTACAATCCCATCTGCACCAAAACGCACACATCTTTGGCATCTTCAGGATCTAAAATACCTTTAATCACCATTGGGCCATCCCAAAACTCACGAATCCACTCAAGGTCCTTCCATGAAATGGATGGGTCAAAGTTCGAGCCTAACCAGCCAATATAGTCTTCAAGCCCAGTCGGCTTACCTAAATATTTAGAGATATTTCCCAAGTCGTGCGGACGGCCCATTAAACCCACATTCCATGACCAATGCGGATGAAATACTGATTGCATATAACGACGCATCGCAGCATTTGGCCCACTCATACCTGAATGGGCATCACGGTAACGTGCACCCGGCACAGGCATATCTACGGTAAACACCAGTGTTGAACAACCCGCTGCTTTTGCACGCTCCAAAGCATTACGCATAAAACCGCGGTCACGTAACACATAAAGCTGGAACCACATCGGACGGTTAATTGCAGGTGCAACTTCTTCAATCGGACAAACAGAAACCGTTGAAAGTGTAAATGGAATGCCCTTTTTATCGGCTGCCATTGCGGCTTGCACTTCACCACGGCGTGCATACATACCTGTTAAACCTACAGGTGCCAAGGCAACTGGCATCGACAGCGTTTCATTAAACAGTTTTGTCTCTAAACTCAACGCGGACATGTCATTCAGCACACGCTGACGCAAGGCTATTTCTGACAAATCTTGTACGTTACGCTTTAAGGTATATTCCGCATACGCTCCACCATCAATATAGTGAAATAAAAATGGGGGTAAGCGACGTTGTGCCGCAGCACGATAATCATTGCCAGAAGAAATAATCATTTTAAATCAACTCTATTTAAACGGTTTGCACGTTTCTGGCGAGCTTCGTCTTCATCCAGAGAACGCACATGATTAATCACAAATTCAATATGACCGCAGACAGCTTGGCGTGCGGCCTCGGGATCTTTACGATCAATAGCATCCATCACCTGAAAATGCTGCTCGCTGAGCAAGTCACCATTTACGGGGTCGTTATAAACTTTCTTACGCCCTAACAAGACGTTGTATTGCAGCAAATCAAATAGACTTCGCATCATTTGAATCAGCACCACATTGTGGGAGGCTTCTGCAATCGCTAAGTGGAATTCAGCATCCGCGACCGCAGCCTGTGCTGAGTCACCTGCATTTTGGTGGCGGCTAATTTCATTAAAATAATGATGAATTTTGGCGCGATCTTCTGGGGTCGAACGTAACGCGGCATACCATGCAGTCCCCCCTTCGAGCACCAAACGCGCCTCTTGCACATCAAAACGGTATAACGGATCTTCTTCAATCAGGTTACTAATCGGGTTCACAATCAGTTGCTGTGGCCATTGTTCAGGTAATTGCTGAATATAAGTTCCATCGCCACGGCGGCTAATCAGTACACCTTGACTATTGAGCTGTTGAATTGCTTCACGCAAAGACGGACGAGAAACCCCTAAGCTAGTTGCAAGCTGGCGCTCGGCAGGCAAACGATCACCTTTTTTCATGTGACGCTCTTCAATTAATGCCTGCAATTTCATGACCACTTGATCGGAGATTCTCATCGCGTTTCCTTCACTGGAGTTATGGAATCATCCACGGAACCAGATAAGCCTGAACCGTGATAATGATGCCAACAAAGACAGTGAATATGATGCTATGTTTTACCGTGAAACGGAACAAGTCAGACTCTTTTCCAACTAAGCCTACTGCGGCACACGCAATCGCAATCGACTGCGGAGAAATCATCTTACCGGTCACACCACCGCTGGTATTCGCAGCGACCAATAACACTTCCGGAATACCAATTTGCTGAGCTGTAGTTGCCTGTAGTGCCGAGAACAAAGCATTTGAAGAAGTGTCTGAACCAGTAAGGAACACACCAAGCCAACCCAAAAATGGCGAGAAGAAAGTAAACGCATGACCGGTATGCGATAGAGCCAGAGCCAAAGTTGCAGATAAACCTGAATAGTTCGCAATAAAAGCAAACGCCAACACCATACCAATTGAGTAAATCGGTGTTTTCAACTCATTGAGTGTTTCACCGAAGGTTGTTACTGCCTCACTTGCTTTCATTTTTAAGAAAATAACTGTGATGATTGCAGCAATAAAAATTGCAGTACCTGTTGCAGAGAACCAGTCAAACTTATAAATCGCTTCGTATGGTTTCATCTCGGACACAATCGGTGGCATTTTCTCGACCAATTTGTGTAAATACGGCACTTCAAGTTTAAAAATCCAGTGTTCAAGAGCGCCATCTTTTGCAAATAATGCTTTAAATGGCTTAACGCTCCAGATGGTGACCATTACCGTTAAAATAGCAAATGGAGACCATGCCTTTGCAATTTTCCCAATGCTATAACGTTGAACTGTTGTAGGTTGCTGAGTCAAAGTCTGACCCGCTTCAGGTTCAAAACGGAAAATATGTTTTGGTTTCCAAACACGGAATAACAACGTCAGGCTGACCAATGAAGCAATTGCTGCGGTAATGTCTGGTAACTCAGGGCCAATAAAGTTAGAGGTGAGATACTGAGCAATCGCAAAAGCACCACCACCGACCAATACCGCAGGCCAAGTTTCCTTAACACCACGCCAGCCATCCATAATCGCCATAATCCAGAACAGCACAATAATGGTTAAAAATGGCAACTGACGACCCACCATCTGGCTAATTTCCATAGTGTCTACACCGGAAACCTGCCCCGCCACAATAATTGGAATACCCATTGCACCGAATGCAACTGGTGCTGTATTTACGATCAAACATAAACCAGCAGCGTAAAGTGGCTTAAACCCTAAGCCGACAAGTAGTGCTGCGGTAATTGCGACAGGAGCACCAAAGCCTGCAGCTCCTTCAAGGAAAGTACCAAATGCGAAACCAACGAGTAACATTTGCAGACGTTGGTCTTCGGTAATAGATAGAATGCTTGAGCGGATAACTTCAAACTGGCCTGTTTTTACCGAAATCTTGTATAGAAAAACTGCCCCGATAATGATCCATGAAATTGGCCATAGACCGTAGAAGAAACCGTAAATGATTGACGCAAAGGCCATTTGACCAGGCATTTGATAGAAAAATAGCGCAATCAGTAATGCAATAATAACTGTGCCCGTACCCGCGATACTGCCTTTTAAACGAAAAACAGCCAAGGCCAAAAAGAAGAAAATAATCGGGATTAATGCAACCGCACTAGACAGCCAAATATTATTTAAAGGGTCATAAAGTTGTTGCCACATATTGAGCATTGTCATCTCCTTGAAATGCCGGGGCGAATTTTTGTACCTTAAAATTTCAACATTTAACACAAATTGGTATGACCAATTAAAATTTAAGTGCAAATGCTTTTCCTTAAACCACAATGCGCATCATAAACACAGTTATTGGTAAGATCAATGATTAAATAATTACCACAATTGGTATGACCAATAGAGACAAGAAAAATCAAGCTATTTCTAATTTATTTATTCGACTAAAGTCGTAAAAAAGCTTCCTTATAAACTTAAATATGACCTACAGAAATGAAGTGCAAAATTTGAATATAAAAACTATAAACGTACCAATTTGATGATCTATGTATAATGTGCACACAACTCAAACCACATGTATTGAATTGAATAATGACTACTTTAACGTGTTTTAAAGCTTATGATATCCGAGGCAAACTCGGCACCGAATTGAATGAAGAAATCGCCTATAAAATTGGCCGCGCTTACGGACAAATCTATAAACCAAAGACTGTGGTTGTAGGTTGTGATATTCGTCTAAGCAGTGAGGCTTTAAAACAAGCGACCATCCGCGGTTTAAATGATGCGGGTGTGAATGTGCTTGATTTAGGCATGACGGGCACTGAAGAAGTGTACTTTGCCGCTTTTCATTTAGACGTACAAGGTGGTATAGAAGTAACTGCGAGTCATAACCCAATGGACTATAACGGTATGAAATTGGTTCGAGAAAATGCTCGTCCAATTAGTGCCGATACTGGTTTAAAAGAAATTCAGGCTTTAGCAGAGACCAATAACTTTGAAGAAGTTAGCCAAAAAGGTACAACTCAAAGCTATAATATTTTGCCTGAGTTCGTTGACCATCTACTGACTTATATTGAACCTGCAAAAATCCGTCCATTAAAGTTAGTGGTAAATGCGGGTAATGGTGCAGCTGGACACGTGATTGACGCTATTGAAGAAAAATTTAAGGCGCTTAATGTACCAGTTGAATTTATTAAAATTCACCATGAAGCAGATGGTACTTTCCCAAATGGGATTCCTAACCCAATTTTAATTGAAAACCGTGACAGTACCCGAAATGCTGTTCTTGAGCATAAAGCAGATATGGGTATTGCATGGGACGGCGACTTTGACCGCTGTTTCTTGTTCGATGAAAAAGGACAATTCATTGAGGGCTACTATATTGTTGGCCTATTGGCTCAAGCTTTCTTAATCAAACAGTCAGGCGAAAAAATTGTGCATGACCCACGTTTAGTGTGGAACACATTTGATATCGTCGACGAATACAAAGGTGTTGCTGTACAGTCAAAATCGGGGCATGCATTTATTAAAGATGTTATGCGTGAACACAATGCCGTATATGGCGGTGAAATGAGTGCTCACCACTATTTCCGTGATTTTGCTTACTGTGACAGTGGTATGATTCCCTGGTTACTCACCATTGCTCTACTCTCTGAAACAGGACAATCTCTCTCAACACTCGTTGAAAATATGATTGCCAAGTTCCCTTGTAGTGGTGAAATCAACTTTAAAGTAGCCGATACGCAAACTACGATTCAAAAGATTTTCGACTTCTATGCGAATCAAAATCCACAAATTGACCGTACCGATGGGATAAGCCTCGACTTTGGCACATGGCGCTTTAACGTCCGTGCTTCAAATACTGAACCGTTATTACGCCTCAACATTGAAAGCCGTGCAGACCGTCAAGCTCAGCCAATGCAACATTATGTAGATGAATTGACTGGATTAATTCAGTCTTAATAATTCCTATATAATAGAGATGGAAATTACTTTTCCATCTCTATTTGAGTATTTTGCATAATCTTATAAGTATGATTATTCCCATCTAATACATCTCTATTTAAATTTTCATAATCCTTTAACAAAGCTTTATTGTTAAAGTTACAAGTTGGAGCTTCTTTTACAAATTTTTGATGTATGGCACTATAACAACTCGAAACATTATCAATAAATTGATAATAGTCTGACAAAGGTAGCCCTGCCAGCTTTAATAGCTTTGGAGCCACAAAACTTGCAGCAATATATGGTTGCTTTAAAGGCTTCTTATCTAATTTATAATTACTCCACACTACAAACGGAGTCTGGTAATTTTTTAGGTTAGTTCTCTCAGTATCTTCTTTAAAAAATCCATATCTATCATAGACTTCTTGCAAATTAGGCAAATGATCACCGAAAGCCACTAAAATTGTTGGCCGTTCTACAGTCTTTAAATATTCAGCAAGCTCCTGCAACTTTTGATCAGCACGTGCAATTCCAGCCGTGTAAGTACTTAATTTTTGTTTTTGGGTTTCAGTTAGTTCTCTACTAAATTTATAATTCTGTCTCCCAAATCGATCATCATTATACATTGGATGATTTTCGACGGTAATCGCATAAATAAACTTTGGCTTTTGCTCATTTTGTTTTAGAGTAGACTTAATCGAATCAAAAATAAGGTCATCTGTGGCCCAGCCCCCTTGATTAAATATATTACTCCGATCTTTTTGAGCAATCATATTTTCAAGTGATATAAATTTCTCAAACCCTAAGTCTGGATATACCTTATTACGATTATAATAATAACTATAGTTATTATGCATTGCAACCGTTTGATAACCCATTGAATTTAAATAATAAGGAAGAGCATAAATTGGTTTTTTTAGCTTAGAAACATATAACAGCTCATTAGGAAAAAAAGTCGTATTCAGGCTTGTAAGGGCTTCAAATTCTACATTCGCAGTACCTCCGCCAAAAGTAGGCGACAATAAATTAGATACTTGATTTTGTTGAACAAAAGACAATAAATCTTTCGGAAGCTCATTATCTAATTTGTGTGAATCCCAAAAAGACTCCTCCATTACTACAATAATATTTGGATATTGAGGAGTTTTATTCTCTAACGGATGTAAAATATGATGTTGGTGCAAAATTTGTTGTATCGCTGATTCAGATACTTTGCGACTAGGTAACAATACGCTGGTTACATTATCCAATACTTTAGAAACGTAAAAAGTCACAAATCCATAATCTTGTATCTTCCGGTAGTCACCAACCCAATCATTTCTGGTATTTGGAAATTCCTGCAAGCTAGCACAAATCATAGGTTTTCTTTCAGAAAAACAAGCGCCTGTAGGGTTCCTAATAAAATTTAAGTAAATTAAACCACTACTGATTAGTCCAAAGATAATGATATTAGGGACATAGGTATGAAAAGTGGCTTTACTTTCTTTACGTAGAGCAATTAAAAGTATGATAAGAAAGAAAATAATAAGAGTAAAAAAGATAAGTTGTAAGTGCCAAGGAGTGGCTTTCATTGCTTCTGGAAGTAAAAAAATATCTTCAGGACTTAAATTGCTAAATAAATACTGTTGCTTCTTTTTATTAATAAAATTTAAAAATATAACGAATAATTGGCTTAAAAAAATTGCAGCATATTTACGACCAACCACAATAAAAAATAGTTGAATTACCGCGTAGTTAAAAAGAATTGAAAAAATAGCCTTTTCTGAAATCAAATAGGTATAAAACTTATGCCCAGTTAAATTCATGTCCCATGCAACATATATACCTACACAGGTAGATAAAAAGGCAATAAAGATGAATAACAGTTGTTGACGTAGAAAAACCATGACTGCAAAAAGAGGCTAACGGAATTGTGGCGAATACTAGCATGAAAATAACCGCTACAACTGCTGTCTCTTTAGAAAACACGAGTTCTATTGACCAACAACTGCTATATATTTGAATTTAGAAAATTTAAATAATTAGCTCTTATAACCCGCCGGATTCTGCTTTTGCCAATTCCAGCTATCCTTAAGCATATCTTCTAAACCGTATTGAGGTTTCCAGTCCAACTCAGCAACTGCACGAGCATTGTCAGCAAAAGAAGTCGCAACATCCCCTGCTCTACGTGGAGCGAACTCAAAAGCAACAGGTACGCCATTTACTTGTTCAAAGGTATTTTTTACTTGTAAAACAGATGAACCATTACCTGTACCAATATTCCATGCACGGCAACCTTGCGCCTGTAGACGGTTATTTAAAGCGCATAAATGTGCATTCGCCAAGTCAACAACATGGATATAATCTCGCACACCTGTACCATCTACTGTATCGTAATCATTACCATAAATGGATAATTTTTCACGACGACCAACAGCAACTTGAGTCACATAAGGCATTAAATTATTTGGGATACCTTGCGGGTCTTCACCAATACGCCCACTCTTATGTGCACCTACTGGGTTAAAATAACGTAGTAAAGCAATAGACCATTTAGAGTCAGCTACTGAAAGTTTTTGTAATAATTGCTCAACAATTAGTTTTGTATATCCATAGTTATTACTTGGCATACCTGTTGGCATTTCTTCATTTAAAGGAGAGGTATTTGCTTCATCATATACTGTCGCAGAAGAGCTAAATACTAATGTATAAACACCAGCTTTCTCCATTGACTTCACCAGTTGAATACTCCCTGCAATATTATTATCAAAATAAATAAGCGGTTTTTCCTGGCTTTCACCCACTGCTTTTAAACCTGCAAAATGAATAACCGCATCAATTGTATGCTCTTGAAACACTCGATCAAGCTCGTCAAAATTCCGAATATCACCCTCCACAAAAGTTAAACTTTTTTGAGTAATCTCTTGAACTCTATTTAAAGATTCTTTTGAGCTATTTGAAAGATTATCAAATACAATAACTTCATGACCTGCTTCTAAAAGCTCTACACAAGTGTGTGAACCAATATAACCTGCACCACCTGTAACTAAAATTTTAGCCATCGACTTTTCCTAATAAAATTTTAATCAAACCACGTGTTGAAGCATCAAGTGTTGAAAGATCATTTTGAGCACCATTTAAAATTGGAAGTAACTGATCAGCAATCTGCTTACCTTTTTCAACACCCCATTGATCAAACGGATTAATATTCCAAATTACCGACTGAACAAATACCTTATGTTCATATAAAGCAATTAACATCCCTAAACTATATGGATTTAGTTCTTTTAAAAGTAATGTCGAACTCGGCTGATTACCTTCATATTGTTTATAAATTGGTAAATTCTTTAGTTCAGCTGAATCCAAAGCTTCATTACCAAAAGCCAATAAACGTGATTGCGCCAAACAGTTTGAAAGTGCAAGATGATGTTGCTCAACTAATGCTTCAGCATTTTCTACATAAGTAAAATGATCTGCATTATAACGTTTTATAGGAGCAATAAAATCACAAGTTACTGCCTGAGTTCCTTGATGGAGTAACTGGTAAAATGCATGCTGAGCATTTGGGCCAACCTCACCCCATACAATTGGGCAAGTGTCTAATTCAACTTTTTGTCCATCACGTTGTACTGACTTACCATTAGATTCCATTTCAAGCTGCTGCAAATAGGCTGCAAAATATTTTAAACGGCCATCATAAGGTAATACAGCATGGGTCTGTATATTTAAAAAATTATTATTCCAGACCCCTAATAATGCCATGAGAACCGGTATATTTTGCTCAAAGCTTGTATTTTGAAAGTGTTCATCGACAACATGTGCACCAGCTAAAAGCTGCTGAAACCCATCAATCCCAACTGACAATGCAATAGGTAAACCAATACACGACCAAAGAGAATAACGTCCACCTACCCACTCCCAAAGCAGCAACTGGTTTTCAGGAGCAATTCCCCATTCGGTCATTTTATCAGCTTTTGTAGAAACACCAATAAAATGACTTTTTACAACGCGTTCATGTTTTCCTAACGCTTTTTCAAGCCACTGACGAACTGTTTGTGCATTGGATAAAGTATCAATAGTGCCAAATGACTTTGAAGAAATAATAAATAAAGTCGTTTCCGGACGCAGTTGATGGAGCAAGTCTGATAACTGGCTACCATCCATAGTCGAAACAAAGTGTACATTAAGTGGTTTGGCAGTTTTTACTTTAAAATCGCATAGTGCATGGGTCACCATTTGAGGTCCTAAATCGGAACCACCTACACCAATATTAACTACATCCTGAATCACTTCACCCGTAGCACCGCGGTATTGCCCAGCATGGATTTTTTCAACCAAAGCGTACATACGCTGTAATTGAGTATGAACCTGTTTTGTGAGTTCGGGAAATTTAGAATATTCCAATGGTAAACGTAAGGCCCAGTGCATAGCTGCACGCTGCTCAGTACAGTTGACTTTGTCTTGGGAAAATAAGCGCTCAATCCAGTGAGTTAATTGTTTCGTCTTTGCTAAAGCAAACAATTGTTCTAAAACACTTTTAGTTATACGGTGTTTACTATAATCAAAAACCAATTGATCGAACTTTACCGAATAGTTTTGAAAGCGGTCTTGCTCGGCTGTAAATAATTCTTTGATATGTAATTTTGAATTCTTCTCAACCAAGGAATGAAGCTGTGCTATAGGCGAGACTAACTCTTTAGGAAACTTCTCGATAGATTTATTCATAATCGACCTACTCCTTCATAAGCGAAACCTTTTGCTTTCACATATGCCGGATCGTAAATATTACGCCCATCCAAAATAAGAGGATGCTGCATTAATTGTTGCAACTGTTTAAAATCAGGGCTCCAATATTGTTTCCATGCCGTCACTAAGCATAAAGCATGGGCACCCTGTACGGCTTCATATTGATCAGCACATAAAACTAGATCTTCGCGATCTCCATAAGTTGTTGCAATCTCATCTAAGGCTTGCGGGTCATGCAAACGCACTTTTACCCCTTGTGCCCATAATGCAGCTAACAAAATATGAATAGGTGAGTTATGAGTACTAGAGGTGTTTTCCTTAAATGAAGCCCCCCAGATCGCAACAGTTTTACCGCTCAAATCACAGTGATAATAATTCCATAATTTACGGAATAAAATTTCTTTTTGTTGCTCATTAATCGCCCACACTTGCTCTAGCAATTGACTTTTAGCTCCTGTTCCAGATACAGTACTCGAAAGCGTTAAAATATCATGTGAAAAGTTTTCACCACCAAATCCAACACCTGCCGACAAATAGGCTGCACCAATACGTGTATCTGCAGCAATACCATGTTTTACATTAGCAATATCAATACCGAGTTTTTCGGCCACCATCGCCAAATCATTCATGTAGCTAATACGGGTTGCCAACATTCCCGAAATGCTGAGCTTTGTAAATTCAGCATCTAAAATTGGCATAAATAAATATTGATAGCTAAAACGGAAAAAAGGACGTAACAGCTCTTGCATAGTGTCCTGAGCATAACTCGATTCAACACCAACAATTACATGTTTTACGTTCAGCACGCTATTAATCGCATTTCCTTCTTGAATCACATCAGGAAAATAAACCCACTCATCTTTTGGCAAATGTTGTTTTAATTGATTCGTACCATGTAGACCAAAAGTAGAGCCATTGATCATTAAACGTGGATGAACTATCGGGCGCTCACTCAACTTTTCAACTGTTTTTAAAGCAAGCTCGATTTGTGTTGGGCTAAAACAAAATAAATAAACTTCAATATCTAAAGGAATTTCAGAAAAAGGACTTTCTTTTAAAAAACCTGCTTTTCTCTGTTTATTTAAATAATGATTAACTTCTTGATCTTGATAAGAAAGTATAGAAATGTTTTCTTCACAGGTGACACTTGTACACCAATAGATCTGATTGCCATATTCAGCTAATAATGCTGCCATTACACCAGCATGTAAGGTGGTTCCAAATACCGCGATTTTCATTGTACACCTGATTTTAATATTCTATAAAATTCTCTTCCCTCTCCAAGAAGAGAATATATTGCTCTGTTCATATATTTATTCGTTTTTACAAATAGTTAAGCAAAGCTACAAAATTTTATAATTTAAGTTCCTGAATTAACTGTTTAAAATCATTTCCTAACTTAGGGTGTTCAACTCCATAGTGTAGTACAGCTTTTAAATAGCCAATCTTACTACCACAATCAAACGTTTGACCTTGCATACGATAAGCTTCAACAGTATCTGTTTCTTGAAGCATTGCAATTGCATCAGTTAACTGAATTTCATTACCCGCACCTTTCGGCGTGTTCTCAAGTAATTGCATAATCTTGGCAGGTAACACATAGCGGCCAACCACCGATAAGTTTGATGGTGCAGAGCCTACTGCGGGCTTTTCAACAATACCCTGCATAGCAATACTTTCACCTTCATTTGGGCTATGTTTTACATCCACAATCCCATATTGATCTACTAAATGGTCTGGTACTGCTTCAACCATGATTTGAGCAGCTTGGCTTGAGTTATAGCGAGAAATCATACGAGATAGATCATTTTGTCCAGAGCTATCTTTCACTAATACATCTGGTAATAGCACAGCAAAATCATCTTGACCGACAACACTCTTTGCACATAAAACAGCATGCCCTAAGCCTAAAGGCCGAGGTTGTCTTATACTTACTACACTCACATGCTCAGGCACAATTTGAGTAATCTCTGCAAGTAAATCGAATTTTTTCTTTTGTTCTAGGGTGGTTTCCAACTCAAAGTTACGATCAAAATAATTTTCAATTGATGCTTTCGATGAATGAGTCACTAAAATAATTTGTTCAATTCCAGCCTCTACCGCCTCGCGTACTACATATTCAATTGCAGGACGATCAACGACCGTTACCATTTCCTTTGGAATAGACTTACTTGCCGGTAGAAAACGTGTACCTAAACCGGCTACTGGTAAAACTGCTTTTTTGATCATAAGAAATATTTCAAGATATAAAATTTACTTTACAGATGAGTCGACATTTTCTTGGACGTTATTCCCTTTAAATAAAGATGGTCCTACATGTCCTGGTGCATTAATACCTTCGCGTTTTAACATCACTTTAACTGTTTTAAACATGATTTTAAAATCAACCCAAACACTATGATTGTCTACATACCAAACGTCACATTTAAACCGTTCTTCATAATCCAGTTCATTACGGCCACTGACCTGAGCTAAACCAGTCATTCCTGGACGGACTTCTAAACGACGTGCTTGTTCTGGTGAATATAAAGCGACAAAGTCTTTTAACATTGGACGAGGACCTACCACACTCATATCACCTTTTAAAACATTAATAAGCTGTGGCATTTCATCTAAGCTAGTAGAACGCAACTTCTGCCCAAATGGAGTAATACGAGCCTCATCTGGCAATGGATTCCCCTGCGCATCAAAGGCATCCTTCATCGAACGGAACTTAATCATTTTAAATAATTTTCCGTCCTTTCCAGGTCTTTCTTGATAAAAGAATATTGGTGAACCTAAATTTTTACGGACCTTATAAGCAACTATCAGAAATATTGGCGACAGTACGGTTAGAGCTATTAAAGAAATGACTATGTCTACTAAGCGTTTCATATTTTCATTCACTCATTTTTTAATATCTTTACGAAGAAAGGTATTATAAATTTTACCTAGCATATTTGCTGGCAACAGTCTAAAGGCAGACCGTATCAGAAACAGCATATTAGCATATACAGGATTTTGTAACTTTAGTTGTTTTTTTAAATCTAGTAACTGTTTTTCACTTTTAATATATTGGAAACCTTTACGTCGTGCGTGCATACCATTACCAACACGAGCATATAGAAGGACGTCAGGTAAGTTCGCAACTTTATAATTATTACCAATTACACGTAACCATAAGTTGTAGTCTTCCATAAATAAATGATGCTGATAACCTCCGAGAGACAAAATAACATCACGCTTGTACACGACGGTCATATGGTTAAAGGGACAACGTTTTTGTGCAAATTTTTTAATCTCGTCATGTGTTAAAGGCACAGACTTGATTACATCGGCATCAGTAATATCTTGATTAAATTCCATTACTTGAGAACTAAACAAAACAACATCCGGATTTTGTTCTATGAAAGCAAGTTGTTTTTCAAACCGATCAGATGTACAAATATCATCAGTATCCATACGAAAAACCCAATCAGCACTACACTGTTTTAGCCCTTCATTTAATGCCTTACCAAGCCCTACGTTTTGCGGTAACGCAACTACTTTTAGTTTTTCACCGATTTTAACTTGCCACTCCTGTACAGAAGTTGTGAGTTGCTCACCAATAGGCCCATCTAAAACTAAAACTATTTCACTTGGCTTCAAGCTCTGATTATCCCAAATGCTTTCAAAACACTTTTCTAGATATTCAGGTTTTTCTTTATGATATAGGGATAATAGAACCGAGAACATACAATTTTAACCTTCCAAAACCTTTTCAATCCAAACTTTTAAGATCTGTTCAGGCTGATATTTTTTAGCATTGATCAATGAATTTTGTGAGAATTGCGCCAACATATCTGGAGAGGAAGCAAGTTGTAAAATCGCATCTGCCAATGCCTCAATATTTTGGTTCTCAACCAACAAGCCATTTTTATGATTTTGAATAACATCACTTGGTCCAAAAGGACAATCATAAGAAACAATAGGTAACCCGAAACTCTGCGCCTCTACTAAAACCATAGGTAAACCTTCATACTTAGACGACATTACAAAAAAGTCTGATTGTCTATATACCTCTTGCACATTTGATGTACTGCCTTTCAAAATAACGCGCTGTAGAGAGTTCTCCTCAATATAATCTTGTAGCATTTTTTTGTGTTCACCTTCACCATAAATATTAAGGTGCCACTCTGGTATCATTTGATATATTTTTTTCCAAGCTTTCAATAAATGAAGGTAATTTTTCTGATCGGTTAAACGACCTATCGTTACAATTTGTTTACTATTCAGCGGAGATTCTGAGACAATAGGGAAGGGTGAAAAATTGGGAATAACAATAACTTTAGAATGAAATTTATCAAATTGCTCTTTATCCTTTTGAGTTAAGGTAACAACCTGATCAACCCACTTGTAAAAGAATTTACTTAAGACTTGAACTTTTTTAGGACGACTAACAAAAGAGACATGCTCTAATGTAACCAATTTTTTGATTTTAGGTAAAAGAGCACATAATAAAGATAACTTACCCATATTATGTACAATCACCATATCATAAGGATGACGAGAAAGATGTATCTTTAATTTTTTATAAAATTCAAAGAAGTTACCCGAAATTGCCACTACATTTACATTATCAGAAACTGGATAGGCTGTATTACTTTTAATTGATTCTCTATTTAAGAGAGTAACATCATAATTAGCCATGAGTGATAATTTGTTTGCCAGTTCAATAGCAACACGCTCAGTTCCAGATTTGTTCTTTAAGGAATTAATTGCAAAAAGAATTTTCATAGCTTAGCCTATCGTAATTATTTTAAAAACCAATCGTTTTAAAAGATATTGCAATTGAAATCTGGATTTCATGACGCATAAGCCTATAAAAAATAACATTTTCAAAAACTTTTTATCAGCCTTTGCCATAAATGCAGATTTTAAAAAAATATTTGACTGATCAAAATCCGCTTTATATTTAGAATATTTTTCTAAATATTGTGAAACATTCAATTCATTAAAATCATCTTTTCCAGTTTTCAGCCTCATCTCATATAGATCAAGCACATAATTTGACATCAATCTCTGATTAAAACCTATTGTAGAGGTAGTATTCCCTTCACGAATACGAACTGAATATTCATGACTATTTAGATTAGTAAAGAGTAAACCTAGTGAATGCATTCTTAATAAAAAATCATAGTCTTCAGCACCAGGAATTTCTCTATATCCGTTAAGTTTAGTATAAACTTCTCGCTTAGCTAACCAAATATGTAGAACTGGCGAAGTATACTTTATTGTTTTATTAATAATATTATCATTGATTGGCATTTCTTGCTTACCAATTATTCTATTATTAGGGTCTATAGTATTAACATGACAACCAACTAAATAATATTGAGGATTTTTTAACAAAAATTCTAACTGTTTTTCTAGTCTTTCTGGCGTACTTATGTCATCGCCATCCATTCTTGCAATAAATTCTCCTTTCGCCTGTTCTAATGCGAAATTTAAAGTTTTTACTATTTTTGAGTTTTTATCATTTTTATAAAGTCTAATTCTTGGATCAATAATAGCTAATTCAGCAACTATATTATATGTATTATCAGTAGAACAGTCATCAACTACTATTATTTCAATATTTTTATATGTTTGATTACAAATTGAAAGGACTGCTTCTTTAACAAAAGCCTCAACATTGTAAACTGGAATAAGAATACTTATTAAAGGTTTTGATACTAACATTTAAATTATCCTATCTATGTTTGAGCTTCTAAACATCATTAATATTTAAACTCTTTGTTTAAGATATCTTGTTTCAATGTACATACAAGCTATTAATACAAATAAAAATGGTACATAAGCTGAAAATAAAGAGAATCCCGCGACTAACAAAGGAATATAAATATAAGCAACATCCTTTCCTATTTTATAATATGAATAACATAAAAAGAATATAAACATTATAGTACCCAGTACTCCAAACTCATAAAGCAATGTAATAAATATATTATGAGCAAAAATACCATCAGAATAATATAAAAAGTTATTTAAACCGATTCCAAACAATTTATTTATTACCGGAATAGAATTATAATTATCAATAGCAACAGAAATTAAATAAAATTTACTATTAAAACTTCCATCAACATCTACATAACTAACACCAGATGTATATTTACCGATTAGCTCAGATGCGATATAAAAATAACCTATCAAAAATAGAATAAAAATCGGAGTTTTATACTTATTTCCAGATTTAACAAATAAGTAGGTAACTATAAATGAAACTATACTAGCTCTAGAAAAAGTAAGAATCAGTAAAATTATTAAAAGAGAAAATCGAATTTTACCAATATTAAAAATATTTTTTTCCTTCAAGAAAACAGCAAACATTAAAAAAAATAAAATAATAAATGAAACAAAATTTGAATCGAAATACAATAAACTCCACTTATAGTCATAAAATGAACCTGTATGACTCGAATTAACTACTCTTAAAAAAAACTCAAGAATCATAAAAATAATTAAAAGATTAAAAATAAATTTATAAATATAAACTCGACGATTAATCCCAATATTCACGCCCGTTGCAACTGTTTGAGCACCCATAAGGATACAATACAAGTAAAGAATAGTAGATAAATAATTTATCTTCGAATCAATATTAGAAAAATAATAACTACCAATCGCAAAAAACATACATGAAATTAAGAAATAGCAATAAAAACCTAATTGAAATTTATCAATAGTTGACTTAAAAAATAAAAAAGAAAACAGTATTAAAGGAAAACCTAAGCAATAAACTGGGTTTACAGGCAAGGAATTTACACTAAAAAAAGAACAAAATAATATTAATAAGAAGCATAATGAACTACTAAACCCCTTCATTTTACTTTCAGGATGTTTTTTATACATCATAAAAATATACCTCATTTTCTAGAGCCCTACAATTCATTGTAAATTCTCCACCAATTTTGGCACATAGCTTCATTTGAGAAATACATTTCCAATCTTTTAAAACAACTTTCTTTAATTTGATTTAATATTAAAGGATCTAATTTCAAAATGTTATTAATAATTAAAGAAAGTTCTTCAGGACAATTGGGTTTCGCTAAAAATTCATAATTTTCTGGTAATATTTCTCTTACACCACCACAGTCTGTTGACACAACAAGACAGTTTGATGAAATAGCCTCAAGAATAACAGTAGGTAAACCCTCTGTATTACTTGAAAGAACTAGCATATCAAATGCAGAATAATATTCATTTGCATTGGACAAAGCACCGAGAAAAGAAACTTTATCATTTAAGTGCTTTTCAGATACCAATCTTTCTAAATTCTCACGTTCCGGCCCATCACCAATAATAATTAATTTAAAATCAATTAAATGAATCCGCGATATTGCCTCAATCAAATTTGTGACATTCTTTTCTGCAGATAATCGACCAACATATCCAATGACCTTAATTTTCTCATCAATATTGAGATTTTTTCTAATTTTATTTCTAACACTTTGAGAAAAATAATATTTTTCAGTATCAATACCATTATAAATTGGTTTTATTTTCTCTCTTTTTACTATATGTGAATTAATATAACTCTCACAACTAGCTACACTTACATTTGTAACCAGTTCAGCTTGAGGGTTGAGTATTCTAAAAAAATTCATTCTTTTATAGAATTTTAATGTAGAGTTATATGTACCATGCTCGCTATTAATAAGCTTATAATTTTTTTTATAAAATAGGCTCAGAAAATCTACAAACAAGTGTGGATATAAGGTATGACTATGAACGACATCTGGTTCATACTCTTTTATGATATTCTTCAGCAAAAGCAACCCTTTTAAAATATCACTAATAGAAGAAATATTTAAATGGATGACATCTATATCATTTATATTTATTTCATTTTTAGGAAATAATGTAACAATACGAATTTCTGCTTTAAACTTTTCTTTTAAGTTCCTAACCAAATTACTTACAACGCTGGTTACTCCACCAAATGATAGATCAGGCACTATAATTAAAATCTTCATTACTTACCCACTACAGATACAATAAAGAATTTAAATAGAGTATTGAACGCTTTAATATAATCTTTCTTATTTTTAAAATAATTAAATTCTTGCTTATATATAATTTTTAAAGCCTCTTTATAAAAAATATTATCTTTATATTCTGCTATAATTTTTTTCATTTCATTACCCATAATTTCCATATTTTTCGAAAAATTATTTTCATGAAATCGATAAGAACAAAAAACTTCTTTCATATAAACTATATCAAATTCTTTTTTTGCCATTTTTAGTAACATGTACCAGTCTTCAATTTTGTAATCTGTGTTGTATCCCCCAATATCCTTAATCAACTTTAATCTAGCCATTTGTGTAGAAGCAGGAAGGTCATGCTTATTTAAAATTATTTCTTTAAAAGTATATGTTCGGTCAGGATGAACTCTTATATCTACAATTTCATTTTTATCATTTATTAATTCTACACCACCAAAAACTGCTGCAACATGAAGATTTTCCTGTAAAAAATATACCTGTTTTTCTGTCTTTTTTTCTTTCATTAAATCATCTGAAGCAATCGCTGAATAATACTCACCTTGACACCATTCTAAAGCCTCATTTAATGTTGCACTTAAGCCTTTATTTTTCCTATGTCTAAACTCAAAACGAACAAATCGTTTTTCACACTTTTCAGTCATTTCTTCAATTTTTGAAATAGAATTATCTTTTGAACCATCATCAATAATAATTAACTCTATATTTTGATAGGTCTGGTCTAATACACTTTGAATACAGTCTTGTACGAAATTTTCATGGTTATAACAAGGTATAACAACTGATACTAAAGGTTGTTCTAGACTACTCATATCTTACCCTTTTCTTTTAAACTTTTAAAAATGCAAATACTCATTACAAGCCAGTAAACTCCATAGTTAATCAGATGAGCAATGGATACACCTTCAAAACCAAAAATTTGCGTACATATATAAGTTAATAATATTGAAGTAATTGCAAATATCACTTCAGTGGTTATAAATAATTTTGTCATAGCTTTACTTAACATTAAATAGGCAAGTATCCAGCTACCAATTTTTAAAGAATCACCTATCATTTGCCAAAGAAACAAATCACGCATAGGTAAAAATGTTTTGGTAAATAAAATCGCTATAATCCAGTCTCTCAGGATATACACAGTCAGACCACCTAAGGCAGCTAATGGAAATATAAACTTATAACCAGTGTAAACTTCTGCCTTTATCTCCTTAATTTCTGACAATTCAGAAAGTCGAGGTAAATAATATACCCCTAAGGTTGTTGTGACTAACATAAGATATGCTGCACTTAAACGGATCATGGCTTCCCAGTATCCTGCATATGTTAGACCATATTCATAGGTTAAGTAACTTCGAATAGCCATTTGAGAAAGCGGAACACATATTGCACTAACCAATGCCATTAAAGCAAAAGCAGCAAAATTTTTGGCTACGGTTTTATCTATTTTTCCAAACAGATAAGTGAACTTAAACCATTCTGATTTGTAACATAAAAAAAGAGTTACTAAAAAAGCTAATGATTGATAAATTGAAAGAGCAACCAGAGCGCCATATAAATTATATTTTATTGCTAAAAGGCTTGTGACAGCTAAAGAAAAAATACTGCCTACAATATTTGCAATAACTAATCTTAAAACTTCTTTTTTCCCATTTAAAATGGCTAAAAAAAGTGCATTAAAAGTAAAAAATGTCAGAAATACAGCAAACCAAACAAAAACCGTTTTATAAAGATCAGTATGAAAAATATAGAGTGAAAGTTGTTTTTGAAAAATTAGAATAATTAATGAAAAAATTAAGCTAAAAAGTAAGACAATACTTCCCGCTGTTTTCCATATATTTCGTTGTTTGGTTTCATCTTCATAATACTCTGCCGTATATTTAATAACTGCAGTATTAATTGCACTACCAGCAAAGGTTGTCACCATTTGTATAAAATTTTGGAACTGGCCAATAGCCGCATAACCAGCTGGACCAACATAAATAGCTAAAATCTTGTTTAAAATAAACATTGTGGCCGTTTTAATTAAAACAGCCACGCCATTTAGTACACTTGTTTTAAGTAAATTCATTTTAGACTTTAAAATTATTACAAATCTGAATTACTTTCTCAGCCTCTTCCACGCTTAGTGTAGGACCAATAGGTAAACTCATCACTTCAGCATGAATTTGCTCAGATACAGGATAACTTAAATCATTCCATTCTTTATAAGCCTGTTGCTTGTGAGGGGGGATAGGATAATGAATTAAAGTTTGAACGCCTTGTTCAGCCAAATACTTTTGTAAAGCTTCACGATGCTCAGTACGGATCACAAATAAATGCCAAACATGTTGCTGATACTCTTCAGCATTTTTCTCAGCTAATGGTAATGTAATTAAAGGATTTACTATATGCTGCAAATATAATTGCGCAATTTTACGGCGATGAGTTATTTCTTGATCTAAATATTTTAATTTAATATCTAGCATGGCAGCTTGAATTTCATCAAGACGACTATTTACACCAGGTACTAAATTTTTATATTTTTCATGAGAACCATAATTACGAAGAGCACGTAACATTTGTGCAAGTTCTTCATTATTAGTGGTTACAGCACCAGCATCCCCTAATGCGCCTAAATTTTTACCAGGATAGAAACTGAAACCCGAAGCATCTCCCCAGTTTCCAGCTTTTATTCCATTAATTTCAGCACTATGAGATTGAGCTGAGTCTTCCAAAACAAGTAAATTATATTTATTAGCAATTGCCATGATTACAGGCATTTCTGCCAATTGTCCATATAGATGAACAGGTAAGATTACTTTCGTTTTTGGAGTAATTACAGCTTCAATCTTGCTTGGATCGATATTATAAGTATTAATATCCGGTTCAACTAAAACTGGAGTTAGGTTATTTGCAGTGATTGCTAAAATACTCGCAATGTATGTATTTGATGGGACGATTACTTCATCACCATCATTTAGTTTCCCCAACTCTTTCCATGCTCGAAGCGTAAGAATCAAGGCATCTAAGCCATTTGCAACTCCAATTGCAAATTTTACTCCACAATATTCCGCAAAGTTTTGTTCAAATTGAGCTAGCTCATTTCCGCCTATGTACCAGCCAGAGTCTATAACACGAGTGCAAGCCTCAATGAGTTCTGCACGATATTGACTATTTATACTTTTTAAATCTAAGAAAGGAATCATTATTTCACATAGCCTTTAATAATTGCAGGATTTCCTACTACAATTGCATTTTCTGGAACATCTTTAGTTACTACTGCGCCTGCACCAACCAATGCATTTCGACCAATTCTTATGCCAGGTAAAATAGTAGCATTACCACCAATACTTGCACCTTGTTCAACTATAGTTTTTAGAAACTCATCGGGATATTGCTTTGAACGGGGAGCCTTATCATTTGTAAAAGTAACGCTAGGACCAACAAAAACGTTATCTTCTAATGTAATCCCATCCCATACATATACACCTGATTTAATTGTGACGTTATTACCAATTTGTACATCATTTTCAATCATAGTATGGGCACAAATATTACAATTTTCTCCAATAACCGCTTGTGGGAAAATCACACTATATTGCCAAACTTTTGTTTTTTGACCAATATTTTTAGATTTAACATCGGATAATGGATGAATATAAGGCTGATTTACTACACGCAGAAACTCATCATAATTTCGAATATAATCTTGCTCTGTAAAGTGTTCACTTGCTAAAACTAGTAATACACAATCTTCTGAAAAGTCATGCATTTCACGCCAGATCAATCCTTCAATAACCAAACCCTGGATTGGGTTATCTAAAACAACTTCTTCTTTAGTAGAACCATTATCCAGAATAAATCTACAGCTACCTTTCAAACATATTGCAACTTGTTTTAAATCAATATGAGCATGAAAGCCTCGCGGTTTTTGCGACGTATTAAAGATGTAATACAAACGTTTCACATCAAAAGGAATTGACTGATTAGATTCAATCGCAACTAAACCACCTCGTTCATCACCAAAATTCGGCAAGTCAATTAATTTTACAAGGCTCATTTTATTCAGTTACCAAAGAAATCAAATATTGACCATAATCATTCTTACTCATGCTTTGGCCGATTTCTAACACTTGAGCTTTCGTCAACCAACCATTATGAAGTGCAATTTCTTCAAGACAAGCTACTTTATAACCTTGACGTTTTTCAATAGTTTCAACAAACTGTGCTGCTTCAAGTAAGCTTGCATGTGTTCCTGTATCTAACCAAGCAAAACCACGTCCAAGTAGCTCAACATTGAGATCACCACGGTCTAGATACATCTGGTTCACTGTCGTAATTTCAAGTTCACCACGATCTGATGGTTTTACTTGTTTTGCAATTTTCACTACATCATTATCGTAAAAATAAAGTCCCGTAACCGCAAAATTCGATTTTGGATGTTTTGGCTTTTCTTCTAATGAAACAGCTCGTTTTTCCTCATCAAACTCAACAACACCAAAACGTTCAGGGTCTTTGACTTGATAACCAAATACGGTTGCACCCTTTTGACGGGCCACGGCTTGGCGTAGCATTGGTGTAAAACCTTGACCATAGAAAATGTTGTCGCCAAGTACTAAACAGACATTACTTTCACCAATAAACTCTTCGCCAATAATAAATGCTTGAGCTAAACCATCCGGACTTGGTTGAATCGCATAACTTAATTCAACACCGAATTGTGAGCCATCACCCAATAATCGCTTAAAGCCATCTATATCGTCTGGCGTACTAATAATAAGAACTTCACGAATACCAGCCAACATCAACACTGACAATGGATAGTAAACCATTGGCTTATCGTAAATTGGTAACAGTTGTTTTGAAACGCCTTTTGTGATCGGATACAAACGTGTCCCAGAACCACCTGCTAAAATTATACCTTTTGTACTCATTATGCACTTACACCTAATCTTTCTCTTTGGTAACTGCCATCTTGTACCCGGCGGCACCACTCTAAATTATTTAAATACCACTCAACGGTCTTTCTAATACCTGTTTCAAATGTTTCCTCAGGCTTCCAGCCCAAATCTTTTGCAATTTTTGAGGCATCAATTGCATAACGTAAATCATGTCCTGGACGATCTTTTACGAAAGTGATTAATGTCTCATAAGGTTGATGATTATTTTGTGGTTTTAATTCATCTAAAATTTTACAAATTGTTTTCACAACTTCTATATTTTGTTTTTCATTATGACCACCGATATTATAAGTTTCTCCAACTTTACCTTCAGTCACGACCTTATATAAAGCTTTGGCATGATCTTCGACATACAACCAATCACGAATTTGGTCACCTTTACCATAAATCGGTAAAGCCTTACCATCCAGCGCATTTAAGATCACCAATGGAATGAGCTTTTCTGGAAAGTGGTATGGACCGTAATTGTTTGAACAATTCGTTACTACAGTTGGTAAACCATATGTTCTATGCCAAGCACGTACTAAATGATCAGAACTTGCTTTACTTGCTGAATACGGCGAACTTGGCGCATAAGATGTCGTTTCAGTGAATAAATCTGTTGTACCTTCTAAATCGCCATAAACCTCATCTGTTGAAATATGATGAAATTTAAAAGAGGCTTTCTTTTCTTCATTTAATTGTAGCCAGTACTTACGTGCAACCTCTAACAATGTATAAGTACCCACAATATTTGTTGTAATAAACTCAGCGGGACCATCAATAGAACGATCAACATGTGACTCGGCTGCTAGATGCATCACAGCATCCGGTTGGAAAATTTTAAAAAATTCTGTTAAACGCTCACTATCACAGATATCAACTTGTGCAAATTGATATCGTGGATCCGTATCAATTTCAGACAATGATTCTAAATTACCGGCATATGTTAATTTATCTATATTTAATACTTCATCTTGAGTATTTTTTATAATATTTCTAATGACAGCAGAACCAATAAAACCTGCACCGCCAGTGACTAAAATTTTCATAAAATTCCTATGCTAGTAACTAGTAATTTTTACAGTCGAATATCACTTTGTTCTTTATCCAAAACATATTTTAAATCATATAAAACATGTTTCTCTTTACCTAAAGCAATGAGCTCTTGGCTCGACATTGCTTTAAACTGATCATGAGCGACAGCAATAACTATTGCATCATAGTGATCTTGCTTTAATTCCGTAACTGGAGCTAAACCATACTCGCCCTCAACTTCGGCACTATCCACCCAAGGATCGTAAATATCAAGATCTAAATCGTATTCCTTTAGTGCTTTCACCATATCTACGATTTTGGTGTTACGGATATCAGGGCAGTTTTCTTTAAAGCTCAAACCTAAAATTAATATGCGAGCACCAACTACTTGTATGCGTTGCTTTACCATTTCTTTGATCAATTGGGTTGCAACATATTCACCCATACGATCATTTAAACGACGAGCTGCCAAAATAATTTCTGGATGTAAACCAATTGACTCTGCTTTATGCGTTAAATAATACGGATCAACACCAATACAGTGACCACCTACCAAACCTGGTCTAAAGTTTAAAAAATTCCATTTTGTACCTGCGGCCTTGAGTACATCTTCTGTATCGATACCCATTTTATTAAAAATCAGAGCCAATTCATTGATTAATGCAATATTCACATCTCTTTGTGTATTTTCAATGACTTTAGCAGCCTCAGCAACTTTGATAGTTGGTGCTTTATGCGTCCCTACTTCAATAATTAAATTATAAACCTGATCAATATAATCAGCGACATCAGGAGTGGAACCCGATGTAATTTTTAAAATATTGGTTACACGTCGCTGTTTATCACCAGGATTAATACGTTCCGGACTATAACCAACAAAGAAATCTTTATTAAAATTTAAACCCGAATGTTTTTCTAATTCAGGTATACATACCTCTTCTGTAGCACCAGGGTAAACCGTTGACTCATAAACAACGATATCGCCCTTTTTTAGAACTTTAGCAATACTTTGAGATGCTTTTACAAGGGGAGTAAGATCAGGCTGCTTAAAATCATCTATTGGTGTTGGCACGGTAACAATAAAGAAGTTTGCTGTTTTTAAGTCTTCAATATCTGCCGTATATGAAAGCTGATGTACGTGTTTTAGTTCGTCAGAAGTTACTTCTAAGGTATGGTCATGACCACTTTTTAGTTCTTGTATACGATCTGTATTTATATCAAATCCAATTGTAGGTTTATGTTTACCAAATTCAACTGCCAAAGGTAATCCAACATACCCTAAACCGATGATTGCTATTTTTAGTTGCTCGAGTTGAAACATATATAAAACCTAACCATTTAATTTTAAATGGGGAAACATCATGGATACGACCTACTACGTTAATATAGCAGACTTTAAACAAAATTTTCTCGAAATATACAATCACTGCTCAGCAAATAAAGTATGATTTGGGTTAATTATAGACTACAATCCAATATCTTCATGCAAAGTATCATTGGATTACAAACAATAAAGGGTTTGAATGTGAAGCATCAGAGCACATTATTATTTTTAGCCATTTCACTTTCGTTTACAGGATGTGCAGTCACCTCAGGCTTACAAACTTATGACTTACCTGAACAGGGAACTTTTAAAACAGCTCAAGGAGCAGAAGTTTCTGTTGTTCAACTCACCCAAAACAATATTCCAAAAATCAGTTCTGAATCTTTGCGACCGCAAGGAAATATTAGTGCTTTATTTCACACCCCTTTTTATCAATATCGCTTAAGCCCTGGAGATGTCTTATCTATTCAACTTTGGGCTTATCCTGAAATTACCCCTCCTGTTCAAGGTTCTTCTAGTGATATTAAAGCATTTGGATATCCAATTGACTCTACAGGAAATGTTCAATTACCACTTGTAGGCCAAGTTCATATTGCCGGAAAAACACTTGCTGAGACCAATAAATATTTACGTAATCAATTTGCTAAATATTTAAAAACACCTGACGTTGTAGTTCGAGTGCTATCTTATCAAGCAAAACGTTATTTTGTTAACGGTCAGGTCATGAAGAGTGGTCAATATACTTTAGATGATCAACCTATCAGTATTTATACAGCCTTAAGTATGGCGGGCGGTGTAAATCAAGAGTCTGGTGACAATACTGACATTCAGCTTATTCGTAATGGTGAAGTTTATAATTTAAATGTAGTTGCTCTTGAAAAGCAAGGTTACTCATTACACAAGTTACTAGTACAACCCAATGATACAATTTACGTAAATACCAAACAAAACCAAAAACTCTATGTTATGGGTGAGTCTAATAAAAGCTCAGCAATTCCATTACGAGATCAAGGTATGACTTTAAGTGATGTATTGGGTGAAAGTGAAGGAGTTAACCCATACTCAGCAAGTGCAGCCCGTATTTATGTCATGCGCACAGATTTACAAACAAAAAAATCAACTATTTATCAGCTTAATTTAAGTAGTATTGGCAACCTTGCATTATCAAATCAATTCCAAATGCAAAAAAATGATATTGTGTATATTGATGCAACTGGCTTGACACGCTGGCAGCGTATCATGAACCAGATTGTACCATTCTCAAGTGCACTCTATACATTTGATCAATTGGGTAAAAACTAGAATGCAGTTACAAAATATTTTAGTAGTCTGTGTGGGGAATATTTGCCGCAGTCCTATGGCAGAGTACTTTTTAAAGGCTCAACATCCTACATTAAATATCTCATCTGCTGGTATTTCGGCTCTAGTAGGCCATGCTGCAGATGATAAGGCTATTTATTGCATGGATCAGCTGAGTATTGATATACGTCCCCATATTGCTCGTCAGCTCAGTGCCGAATTAATCAAACAAAATGATTTAATTTTGGTCATGAGCAATAATCAACAAAAGCATATTGAACAAACTTGGCCATTTGCTAAGGGTAAAATTTTTAGACTTGGCCATTGGCAAGGGCAAAATGTACCTGATCCTTATCAGCATGACCAAGCTTTTTTTGATCAGACTTGCCGTAATATTCAAAGCTATGTGCAAGATTGGCGCACTCAATTATAATTGTATATTAGTTGTAAACTTATGAACCAAAACTCTAAAACCAGCGAAGATAGCATCGATTTAAAAGAGTTATTCTTTTCTTTGATTGCACAGTGGAAAATCATAGCATGCTGTGTGATTTTAAGTTTAATTTGTGCCTTATTATATTTACGGATAACACCAGATATTTATGCTGTAGATGCAATGGTACAAGTGGAAGATAGTAAAGGTGCTGCATCTGCAGCTTTGCTTGGTGACCTATCGAAAGTAACAGGTGGATTAGGACAGAAATCTCCTACAGATGCAGAAATCGAAATTTTGAAGTCTCGTATGGTTTTAGGGCAAGTCATCCAGAATCTTAATCTTGATATTAATATCAAAGATAACTTATCGAGATTGACTAATAAGCTCATTACTGAAAACAAAAGTAAGATTGAATATCTTCATGATTCTGTAGTGTACTCTAACAAAAACAAAAGTTTAACTATTAAACAGTTCAGTATACCTGAATACTATTTAGATAAGCCTTTAAAATTAGAGTTTAAAGATACAAATCGATTTAATCTAATTCATAAAGATCAAGTTGTGTTTAGCGGTGCATTAAATCAAAAAAATGTATTAAGTACGAATAAAGGTTTATGGCAAATTCAAATCAATGCTCAAGGTGAGTTCAAAGAACAAAGTTATACTGTAACTAAATTAGCTCTTCTAACAGCTGTAAATCAATTCAACTCCATTTACAACGTTGCTGAAAAAGGTAAGCTGACTGGCGTTATTGGTCTAAGCTATTTAGGCCAAGACCCACAACATATTACCCAAGTACTCAATAATGTTCTATCTGTCTATCATGAACAAAATATTGAGCGAAAATCTCTAGAGTCTAAACAAACTTTAACTTTCCTTGAAAAGCAGTTGCCAGAACTTAGAAAACAGTTGGAAGATTCTGAGATAAAATTTAATCAGTTTCGTGAAAAGTATAAAACAGTTGATGTGAATGCCGAGTCTGAACTATTACTCAAGCAAAATATTGATTTAGAAAAGCTTAAAATCGAGTTACAACAAAAACAAGCTGAACTTTCCGCTAAATATACCAATGATCATCCATTAATCCTGCAAATTGATGCTCAAATTGCAGAGATTAATAAAAAGATTGCTGATCTCAACAACCGTTTAACACAGCTTCCTGAAACACAACGTTTATACCTACAGCTTTATCGTGATGTGAAAGTTAACACGGAGCTGTACACCTCATTACTTAATTCTTATCAACAACTTAAGATTGCCAATGCAGGTGAAATTGGTAATGTGCGTATTATTGATACTGCTGTAGAACCAGTTAAACCAGTTAAACCTAAGAAACTGATTATCTTAATTCTTTCAATATTTATCGGCGGATTTATTGGTGTATTGATTGCATTACTCCGCGATATGATGCGTAGTGGGGTTAATGATTCTGCTCAAATTGAAAATGAATTAGATCTTCCAGTTTATGCAACGGTGCCTCGTTCTCCTATTCAAGAAACTCGTATGAGTATTTTGAAAAAGAAAAAGAGTATTCCTATTCTTGCGGTTAAAAATAGTGATGATATTGCAATTGAGAGTTTACGTAGTATTCGTACAACTATTCACTTTGCATTAGCAAATGCAAAAAATAATATCATTATGATTGCCGGCCCAGCCCCAGAAGTGGGTAAATCATTTATTTCGACGAATCTTGCAACAATTTTTGCGCAAGGCAACAAGCGTGTATTACTGATTGATGCCGATATGCGCCGTGGTTATATGCATAAATATTTTGATATTGATGTGAAGCCTGGTCTTTCTGAATTGCTAAGTGGGCAGGCTGATTTGTCACAAGTATTACATAAAACACAAGTTACAAATCTTGATGTGATTACCCGTGGTAAGAGCCCAACCAATCCGTCAGAAATGTTGAGCTCTATGCAGTTCAAAGACTTACTAGAAAAGTTCCAGACTCAATATGACCATATCATTATTGATACTCCACCAGTGCTTGCGGTAACCGATGGTATTATTATTTCTCAGTACACTGGTGTAAACTTGATCGTTGCACGCTACGCCAAGTCACATATGAAAGAGCTTGAATTAACCGTTAACCGTTTTGAACAAGCAGGTGTTAAGGTGAATGGCTTTATCCTTAACGATATTCAACGCTCTAGTGGGGGTGGGTATGGTTATAACTATGCTTATGCCTATAAGGCACAAAAAGAAGACTAATTAAAACTCTCCATAAAACCGGATCATATGATCCGGTTTTTTTATTTGCTTTTTAAGTTTTGCCATATTAAAACTAACTAAAATATATAAAAAAACCACTCGTTTTTTTTCTTAAACATTCTATGCTTAAGTCGAAGCATGCTAAGATCGAAGCAGCCTTTTAGACTCAAATGATTATTTTTGGAACCTTTTATGAGTAAAGCCTTACCCATTGCTGTCGCTGTAGTTTTAGGCGGTGCTGCACTTGTACCTGTATATTATGCAACTCAACATCCGACCACAGAAGTCGGACGTAAAGCAGACAAAAATGCTTCTCCAATTCAAAAAATCAGTTACGTTCTTGGGTATGAAGTTGCTCAGCAAACTCCTCCTGAACTGGATACCAAAGCATTTGTTCAAGGGATCCATGATGCGCGTAATAAGCAGCCTAGTGCTTATACTCAAGAAGATTTAAAAGCTGCCGTTGCTGCTTATGAAAAAGAGTTACAACAAAAAATGCAGCATCAAGATAAGCCTGAGCAAGCGGGTACAGCTACTGACTCTGCAGATGCACAGTTCCTTGCAGAAAACAAAACGAAAGCTGGCGTAAAAACCACTGCATCAGGTTTGCAATATATCATTACTAAAGAAGGTACTGGTAAACAGCCAACTGCTCAGTCTGTTGTCAAAGTACATTATGAAGGTCGCTTAATTAATGGACAGGTTTTCGATAGTTCTTATAAGCGTGGTCAACCAGTAGAATTCCCGCTTAATCAGGTCATTCCGGGTTGGACTGAAGGTCTTCAACTCATGAAAGAAGGTGGAAAAGCGACTTTCTTCATACCATCAAATCTTGCATATGGCCCACAAGAGCTTCCTGGAATTCCAGCAAACAGTACACTGATTTTTGATGTAGAACTCATTTCAGTGAAATAATAACAATCCAGGAGAGTCGTTATACTCTCCTGTTTTTTTTGGAAAATGACATGAAAAAAATCAGTTTGGTTATTGCAGCGTCAACAATGAGTTTATCTGTTTTTGCTGCTGCACCGATAACAAATAAAAGTCCGGCAAAAGATCAGTTTAGTTATAGTTATGGTTATTTAATGGGCCGTAATAATACTGATGCGTTAACAGATTTAAATCTTGATATTTTTTACCAAGGTTTACAAGAAGGTGCTCAAAATAAGACAGCACGCCTAACTGATGAAGAAATGGCGAAAGCAATTAATGATTATAAAAAAACATTAGAAGCTAAACAGCTAGTCGAATTTCAAAAACAAGGTCAACAAAACGCTCAGGCTGGTGCAGCTTTTCTGGCAGAAAATGCTAAAAAATCTGGTGTGATTACGACTAAATCAGGTCTGCAATATCAGGTATTAAAAGAAGGCACTGGTAAAACACCTAAAGCCACCTCTCGTGTAAAAGTAAACTATGAAGGACGTTTACTCGACGGAACTGTATTTGATAGCTCAATTGCACGTAATCACCCTGTTGATTTTCAGTTAAATCAAGTGATTGCCGGATGGACCGAAGGCTTACAAACTATGAAAGAAGGCGGTAAAACCCGTTTCTTCATTCCAGCAAAACTTGCTTATGGTGAAGTTGGTGCTGGGGATAGTATCGGTCCAAATAGTACTTTAATTTTTGATATTGAGTTGCTACAAGTTTTGCCAAAATAATTTTCGAAGATAAAAAAAGCGATCTAAATTGATCGCTTTTTTATTTTAGTGTTTTAAATCTCTCGGTCTAAAGCCTGTCAGTAATAAGCCAATTAAGTAAGCGATCACACCTATAACGCATAAACCTACTACCTCTGCAACACGAATCCATTGAGAGAGTTCACCGTTATACCAATTTAACCCGAACCAAAGCGCTGCAATCATCGCCAGGTTAGCCAAACCATATTGAAGTGCCAGTTTTTTCCAATGTGCACCAAATCGGAAAATATTACGCTTATGCAGATAAAAATAGAGCAAACCTGCATTTACTAAAGCTGAACCAGAAGAGGCTAATGCAAGCGCCATATGCTCTGCATGCCAATTGATTAGTTTAAAGAACCCAATAAATACAACGTTTAAAATCGCATTAGCTGCAACCGACATTAAACCCACACGGACCGGTGTTTTGGTATCTTGCTGCGCATAGAAACCTGGTGCAAATACTTTAATTAACATGAAGGAAATTACACCGGCACTCATACATTGCAATGCGAGTGCTGTCATTTGTGTATCGCGTAAATCAAACTCACCGCGTTGGAACAATGCCTGAATAATCGGTGTAGAAAGCATAAATAAAGCAATACTTGCTGGTAACCCCACCAATACAATCACTTTCGCTGCCCAATCAATCATGCTACGAAACTTCGCTTGGTCTTGTTCAGCATGACGTGCTGACAGTGAAGGTAAAATCACTGTACCAATCGCAACACCGATTAAACCTAAAGGTAACTCGGTCATACGTTCGGCACTGTAGAGCCAAGACACTGAACCATCTTGCATGAAAGATGCCCAAATCGTATTTAGCAATAGGTTAATCTGAGTCACAGATACACCAAATAATGCTGGAAGCATTAATTTTAAAATACGTTCTACACCTTCATGTTTAAAATCAACTTTCGGTGGGATCAGTAAGTTTTTACGCCATAACTCAGGAATTTGTATCGCTAACTGTAAAATACCAGCTGCAACAACTGACCAACCTAAAGCTTTGATTGGCTCAGCCATATACGGTGTAAGCCACCAAGCCCCTGCAATCATTGCTACGTTCAGTAAAACAGGTGAAAAAGCTGGCGAGGCAAACGAGCCATAACTGTTTAAGATGCTGCTGGCAAAAGCCGTAAGCGACATAAACATTAAATAGGGAATGGTCAGACGGAACATACTGACCGCTAAATCAAACTTTTCAGGGTCATTATGGAAACCCGGCGCATACATATAGATAATTGCTGGAGCTAAAACCATAGCCACGAAAGTCAGTAAAGTCATGACTGTCAGCAAACAGCCAAATACTCGACTAATTAAGATCTGCACTTCTGCATGCGCACGACCTGTTTTATATTCGGTCAATACCGGAATAAAAGCCTGTGAAAAAGCCCCTTCGGCAAACAACCGTCGAAAGAAGTTGGGAATACGAAAAGCCACAACGAAGGTATCGAAATCTTTACCCGCACCAAACACGTTGAGCAATACGACATCTCGTACTAAGCCCAATACCCGTGACAACATCGTCATCGCACTGACAATAAAAGTCGATCGCCATAATGCCATCGTACTCACCTACAGCTATATTCGAAAGTCGCTATTGTAATGAAACTAGAAAATCTTTTCGTTGTGAAATGATGAATGAACTCAAGTTTTTTTCTGTGCTAACAACTGCCTAAAGTGCTGCCATTTAAAATAAGGTCCCGGATCGGTTTTTCGGCCCGGTGCAATGTCTGAATGCCCTGCAATATGGCTTTTAATTTCAGGATAGGCCTGACGGATAGCAGTAACTACATCGGTTAGTACGGTGTACTGTACTTCTTCGAAAGGCAGGTCATCACTTCCTTCAAGCTCAATACCAATTGAATAATCATTGCATTCAACTTTGGCTAAGTAGCTTGAACGCCCTGCATGCCAAGCACGATCATTAAAGTTAACAAACTGTAGGACTTCACCTGTTCGTAAAATTAACAGGTGTGTAGAGACTTGCATACCTTCAATAGTCTGAAAATAGGGATGAACGGACCAATCTAATTTATTCTGGAAAAACTGTTCAATATAGCCTCCCCCAAACTGAGAAGGCGGCAAGCTTATATTATGAACCACAATCATTTGTATTTCGGTACCAGCGGGACGCTGGTTAAAATTTGGAGAAGGTACTTGTCTCGCCCCTTTTAATTGTCCATCTATAACTTCATACGGTGTGATTTGCTTCATTGAGATGCCAATAAATTGCTTGCCAATTGTTTTAGTTTAAAACAGTTAATTGCTTTTCAGAGTAGTCAGTATGATTGTTTATCGCGATTAATCTGATAAAACAGCTTATTTTTAAAGTCGACGGTGCTAATATATCGCAAGTTTTAGGGTCATCGACAAAATGGAAACCGTATGAGCATACCTCAGTCTTTGCTTGAACAGTCAATTCAAATCAATATTCAACAAGCATTACAAGAAGATATTGGGGACGGTGACATTACCGCCATGCTCACACCTGAAGATGAACAGGCTACCGCAACTATTATTAGCCGTGAAGATATGGTTTTAGCTGGACAGCCTTGGGTGAATGCGCTCATCTCAGCTTATGACAACACTGTACAGGTGACTTGGTTAAAACAAGAAGGTGACCGTGTTGCTGCAAATGAAGCCTTTTTAAAGCTTGCTGGTTCTGCACGTAGCTTACTGACTGTAGAGCGCCCTGCTTTAAACTTTATTCAAACATTATCAGCTGTTGCAACAAAAACTGCTGAATATGTTCAGCATCTTGAAGGTTTAAATACCAAACTTCTCGATACACGTAAAACTTTACCGGGCTTACGTATTGCACAAAAATATGCCGTAACCATCGGCGGCGGAAAAAATCACCGCCTCGGTTTATTTGATGCATTCTTAATTAAAGAAAATCATATTATGGCAGCGGGCGGTATTGCCCAAGCGATTGCAAAAGCACATCAAATTGCGCCGGGTAAACCTGTTGAAGTCGAAGTTGAAACTTGGGATGAGCTAAACCAAGCGCTTGAAGCAGGTGCGGACATTGTCATGCTCGACAACTTTAGCCAACAACAAATGATTGATGCTGTAAAACACGTGGCGGGTCGCTGTAAACTCGAAGCTTCGGGCAATATCACTATTGAAAACTTACGCGAAGTAGCGACTACTGGTGTCGACTATATTTCTATGGGCGTGTTGACTAAAGATGTCAAAGCCGTTGATTTATCAATGCGTTTTAATGCCTAAATAAAATCAGCATCATTATTGGTATTTTTTTGCGACTTGGTCATGTCTGCCGCTTGTGTTTTTTGCCATGCTGACTGAGTCGCTTGTGCCCCACTATCCCGTGGATCGGCAGCCATTAAAACAAAAGTAACTACTGCTAATAATACAATAAAACCTTGTAGCATAAGTTTTCCCCATTCTTTTAAAAAATTTAGGGTTTCAAGGTAAAAGATAAATATGACCAGGCTTAGGAGATTCTGTTACAAAAGGTAAGCCTTTATTTTTATTATTCATCTATACGACAGCATCTTCCCCCATAGTATTTTATATAAACATCCTATTCCCTTTATTTACTATCGTGATGTGGATATCTCGTTTCTCTATTCGGCCTACGCGGCAGAGTCTTACCGCTTAGAATTTTTTTGCCAACAGCTCATTCTGTTACTTTGGTTTTGCCCAAAGTAACCAAAGGCATTGTCATCTGCAAAACCTGTCCACGTTCATCCTCTATCCTATTTTGTTGCAAAAATAAGATCCGTATAGATTATAGACAGGTTGCAGATGACTTTTAGCACCAATTAATGAGGAATAAATTTCAATACCTTCATTAAGGAAAATAACCTACCAACCTAAGACTCTAAATACCCCATATATGGATCAGAAATTGAATCTTCTTGAGTTTCTATACGTCCTGCAAAACGGCGACTAAACGTCGCATCGTCCGCTAATGTCACTGTAAAATCATACCAACCACCAAATTCAGACATATCCCAAACCAGTTCTTTTTCAGAACTATTGGTTTCTATCGCCCATGTCTTGTTTGGTAGATAAGCATTAGCTTTGACGTTGAGCTTGACTGACTTATTACCATCATGACGCACTTTTAAATATAAATTCGCATCACATTCTTCTACACATACTCTAATTTCCGGTAATGCTTGAGTCTGATTAGCTTGACTTAAATTACCTTTAAACGCACGGTGAAAACCATTTGGTCCAAGTACCCATAAATCATACTGTCCATTGATAGTATTCCACACGTCATCAAGCTGTTTGCCCGCCTCAACCATATAACGGCGTGGAATTGCCGTAAGATCTAATCGGTTATAGACATGGAAAACGGCTGCCTGTTTACCCGTATTGGAGAACATCAGCTTAACCGTTTTTTGAGTGACATCGACTTTGGCACTGGTGTGCAAAATATAAGGTAAAGCACGCGATGGTCGAATTCCCATGTCCTGCTGAGGAAATTGTTGCTGGCTCGGAACAGGAACTTGGGGCAATAAAGCTTGAGCGACACGAATCGCATCGGCTTCGGCTTTTGTTTTCTTCCCATCTAGTTCAGCAACAGGCAAAAGATTCGGTGTTTTAAAATTAAATGCCGTTGTTAAATCACCACATACAGCACGGCGGTATGGGCTAATGTTAGGTTCTTGCACACCAAAACGTTTTTCTAAGAATTGTAAAATAGAAGTATGATCAAAGACTTGAGAATTTACCCATCCTCCACGGCTCCACGGCGAAATCACATACATTGGAACGCGTACACCCGGACCATACACTCGACCATCTGGCTTAGGTTGAGATTTTGAAGTCGCTACTGCTGGATGGTTAAAGTACTCATAAGATACTTGTTGGTCCGTTAATGTGGTTTTTCCATATACAACACCGTTTATATCTTTCGAAGGTGCACTTGGTGAAGGGACATGATCAAAGAAACCGTCATTTTCATCGAAGTTCACCAATAAAACGGTTTGGCTCCACACTTGAGGGTTTTCAGTTAATGCATTTAATACTTCCTGAATATACCAAGCGCCTTGTACAGGACTAGATGGCCCTGGATGTTCACTGTAAGTTGCGGGAGCAACTAACCAACTCACTTGCGGTAATTTACCCTGCGCAATATCAGCTTTAAAAGTTCCTAAAAAACCACCGTCCGGCATGGTATTGGCAATACCTTTGTAAAGTGGTTGAGTCGCATCAATCTTTTCATCATAGGCTGGACACGTTAGTGTGTCGTTACTGACAGGCTGACCAGATTGCTCATTTGCACGGCGATATTGCTTGAAACCAGCTAAAGGGTTATCAGTAAAGTTATCCGGCATGTTTTGATAAACTTTCCATGTCACGCCAGCCTGCTGTAAACGCTCAGGATATGTCGTCCATTCATAACCTTCTGTCGATGGTCCAATTCCATCAAATTCGTTGACCACACTGGCAACACCTGCGCCTGTAGGTCCATTGGTTCCCGTCCAGATAAATTTACGGTTCGGGTTAGTTCCTGCATGCATGGCACAGTGGTAGGCATCACAAATCGTAAAAGCATTCGCTAAGGCAAATTGATATTCAACTTCTTGCTTTTTGTAATAGCCCATCGACTGCGGTTTTTTATATGCCACCCAATCACTCATACGACCGTTGTCCCAAGCTGCTTGTCCATCAGACCATGAGTGAGGTGTACCTGAAACACGCTGAGCATTTCCTAAGCGACTATCTAAATGGTATGGCAATACTTTCTTCTTATTCGCATCATATTGTTCCCAAACCTTTCGGCCTTCTGTCATAGGAATGGTAAAACGGTCACCGAAGCCACGTACACCTTTTAGTGTTCCAAAATAATTATCAAATGAACGGTTTTCCTGAGTCAAAATCACAATGTGTTTAACATCTTGAATTGTTCCACTTTCAACTTTGGCGTCAATTGCTAACGCTTTTTGAATACTCAGCGGGAAACTCGCTAGAGCAGCTGTCCCAAACATTGTTTTTGTAGAATTTAAAAGAAATTCGCGACGATTCATTAGTTCTATCCTGAGTTCTTATTATGGTGCGCAGTGCATTTTGCAATTACTGGTAGGCGGTGTTGTTGGCGATGAATTATCTGAGTCATTATCATCGTTACAAGCACTGAGCATGAGTGCTAAAGATGCAATTAATAAAATTGAAAGTTTTCGCATTGGTTTTTCCCAAACGGTTTAAATGCGAACTACTAATAAAGCGAAAAGGTGACAGGCAAGTGATGTTTTTATGTCGATTTGATGAAGGTATAAAAAAACGCATCCGAAGATGCGTTTTTTAGAAAACTTAAACTTACCAGCCTAAAGCTTCTTGTTGCTTTTTAATAAGCTCGGCAATTCCTTTTTCAGCCATTTCTAACATGGCATTGCTTTGAGCACGGGTAAACGGTTTGTCTTCCGCTGTACCTTGAATTTCAATAAACTCGCCTGCTTGTGTCATCACGACATTTAAGTCAGTTTGACAGTTCGAGTCTTCTTCATAGCAAAGATCAAGTAATACTTCATCTTGATACATACCTACAGAAATTGCAGCAACTAAGCCTTTAAGCGGATCTTGCTTAATTTTTTTCTGTGCAAGTAGAACATTCATCGCATCAACCAATGCTACAGCAGCACCAGTGATTGAAGCAGTACGTGTACCGCCATCTGCCTGAATGACATCACAGTCGATGGTAATGGTATTTTCACCAAGCTTTTTCAAATCAACCATCGCACGTAAGCTACGACCAATCAGGCGTTGGATTTCTTGAGTACGACCAGTTTGTTTACCACGAGCAGCTTCACGGTCACAACGTGAGTGTGTTGAGCGCGGTAACATGCCATATTCTGCTGTTACCCAGCCTTGACCTTGGCCTTTTAGAAAGCGCGGCACTGAGTTATCAATGCTTGCAGTACAAAGGACTTTGGTGTGACCAAATTCGACCAGCACAGAACCTTCAGCATAACGGGTGTAGTTTCGTGTAATTTTCACTTCACGTAATTGGTCTAATGCACGTTGGTCAATACGCATAATCCTTCCTAAATTCTCTTAAATACAAACTTGGGCATAGTATAGCAAAGGATTTTGACAGGTTGAGTTTATTCCCTACTTTCAAATGTAAGTCTGCACTTTTCATGACTTAAAAATAAAAATAGCCCCTTTTTAGGAGCTATTTATTGGTCTATCTATTAGGCAAATTTGAATTTTGCTTTTAATTTTTCTAATGTCTGCATCACTTTTGCAGTGGTGTGGTTTGGTAATGAGCATTTTGCTAAACGCACCCATACACTCCAGAACTGACGCATGAAATTAGCTTCATTGTAGTTAATGCCGTATTCTGCACAGAGTGCCTTAATTTTCGGTGCTACTTCTTTATAGCGGTTGGCAGGCATATCGGGGAATAAATGGTGTTCGATTTGATGGCTTAAATTACCACTCATAAAATGAAGCCATTCTGTACCAATAAAATTACTTGAACCACGAATCTGACGTAAATACCACTCTGCCTTAGTTTCAGTATCGGTATTATCCGGCTCAAACGTTTCTGCATCTTCAGTAAAGTGACCATTAAAAATCACAGCAGATGACCACAAGTTACGAATAATATTAGCAACTACATTGCCTGCAAAAACCGGTAAAAACATAGGACCAGAGATCACAGGGAAAAATACATAATCTTTTAAAACTTGGCGCGTTGCTTTTTTACGGACCTTAGCCGCATCTTTCCACACCTGTTTCCAGCTTTTGGTTTTATAAACTAATGCATCTTCAAGATGTAGATTTTGTACACCTACATACCATTCAAAGAAAAACATTAACTGTAGAGCCAGAGGAATATTAAATAGGTGACGAGGTTCCCACTTCTGTTGATCACTTACTCGCAAAATACCATATCCGACATCATGGTCTTTACCGACAATATTGGTATAGGTGTGATGTACATAGTTGTGTGTTTCACGCCAGTCATCACCAGAGGCAATGGTATCCCAATCATAGGTATTACCATTCAAACTTGGTTCATTTAACCAGTCAAACTGACCGTGCATAACGTTATGACCAAGTTCCATGTTTTCTACAATTTTAGAAATACCCAGTAAACCTGTACCCAATAACCAGACAGGAGGAATCCAGCCACCAAACATCAACATGCCACGTGATGCGATTTCGGTATAGCGAACAAAGTTACGGACTTTATAGATATATTTTGCATCTTGCTCACCAAGACTTTGCATAACATCTTGACGAATCTGTTCAACACGGCGGCCAAATTCTTCAATTTGCTCAGGGGTTAAATGAGCAGATTTAGAAGCTATAGAAACTTTTAATGCCATATTCATAGGGTTAATCCTCTGTAATTCTTTTTATAGATCAATAGTGACTGGGCTTAATGCCTGGCTCACGCATAGTTTAATTGGACGGTTAGGTTGGTCTTCAATTTCACCGGTTAACAGGTTTTGAGTAACTCCACTTACCTTGGTACAGCTGCATTTATTGCAAACACCCATACGGCAACCATGTTGTGGGCGTAAACCGGCTTGCTCTGCACTGCTCAGTAAATTTGTTTCAGCTAAAAACTCCTGTTGAGCACGGCGGAAAATAACAGGCTGTGCTGCATGTGTACCAGTCACTTGAAGTGGTTGGAAATACTCTTGATGAAGCTGCGACTGAGCACCTTTTTGGGTATAAATTTCATTTGCCTGCTGCATCATGCCGTGATGACCACACACATAGGTTGCAGTCTGCTCAAAGTCAGGAACAAGCTTTTGTAGCAGGCTTTCAGTTAAATGCTGCTTTTGCTCGGTAGTATTAAAAAAATGATATTGAAGCTGTGGGTACTGCTCTGCCAAAGCTTTTAATTCAGCATGAAAAATTTCCGCACGATTAAAATAAATGACATGGATTTGTTCAAGCTGCTGTTTCAAAGCTTGCTGCAAGAGTGAATAAATTGCAGTAATACCACTTCCTGAGGCAATTAAAATTGCAGGCTGCTGGCCTTGATGCAAAGTGAAATCACCTTGTGGCTGTGAAATTTCAACACACTCGCCTACATGTAATAGTTGAGCTGCACGAGACACCAAGCCTTGTATTTTAATACCTAAAGCGATTTCACCTTGAGTGGTTACCTCAATAATCGAATAGCTACGTTGTTGGTAAACGCCATCGATAAGCAACGTCAGTAGAATGCTTTGTCCCGCTCGAACTTGATCGAAATTAAAATTACGATTTGGTTTAAGCTTGATCAGTACCATATCGGTATGAAGCGGCTGAACAGCGGTAACTTCTGCAAGTACCCTTTTCCAAGCCCAAGTCGCGTTAATTTTCTGCAAAACAAAATCAACGAAATCTTCTCGAACCCAATGTGGTTGATAGTTAAGTGTTGCGTTCATACGTTCCTCTTTTGTTTCTGGCTATTTATTTGAGTGAACACATGTTCGTATAGTGAACATATGTACACTATATTTATAAGTGTTCACTCAGTCAACACTTGTTCACTATTTTTTTTATGAAAGTTTGCTCTTTTTTGTTAGACTTTGGCTCACGGTTTAAATAGGTTTTTTTAATGTCGATACGGGATGAACGAAAACAGCAAAGTCGTCAGGCACTTCTCGATGCAGCCTTGCATCTGAGCACGTCTGGGCGTTCGTTCAGTAGTATCAGTTTGCGTGAAGTTGCACGTGAAGTGGGTTTAGTGCCAACAGCGTTCTATCGTCATTTTCAAGACATGGATGAACTCGGGAAAGAGTTGGTTGACCAAGTTGCCCTACATTTAAAAAGCGTTTTACATCAACTTGGCCAGAGTTATTTACAGCACAAGTCTGCAAAAACCCAAACCAGTATTGAGCTATTTGTGCAGGCAGTGAATCATAGCCCTAAACAGTGGCAATTTATGATTGCTGAACGTTGGGGTGGTTCAGAAACGGTTCGTGCAGCCATTGCTAGAGAAATTGAATTTTTGATTGAAGATCTCACAACAGATCTGACTAAACTCGAAAATTTTAAACATATTCAAAATCCTCAAGACTTAAATGTCTTATCTACCATTTTGACCAATATGTCATTTACATGGGCAATGACGTGGCTCAACCTCGCCAAACAATATCAAGGTGAGCAACTTAAGCAGCAACAAACTGCATTTATTGAAAATGCGTCTACACAAGTTCGCTTACTGTTTAGAGGTATTGCTAACTGGGAACGGTAAAACTGGCAAATGACAAAAAACAGGTTATGTGTTAATACGTAAAGAGTGAAAGAAAAAGGCGAAAATTTCGAGAAAAGTCTTTTTCTTTTTACAGGAAGTAAACTATTCGTTAGGCCAAACTGGTGTGGGAATACCTATGAATCTTGATCGTCATACACAGTTTTTGATGCGCAAAGAAAAAATTCTAAGCGTTGCAGAAAAATTGTTACTAGAAAACAATCAGGAAATTACTCTAGATGAATTAGTGGCCGAGCTAGATATTGCAAAAGGTACGCTTTATAAGCACTTTAGAAGTAAAAATGAACTTCTGCTTGAATTGATTATTCAAAATGAAAAACAAATTTTAGAAATTTCTCAAAAATATAATACTGATTTTAAAGAGTATGCACCACGGTACATGCTCCACCATTTGCTCACACCGGGAAAAACGATTTTATTGCATCAACTTGAAGAAAATCTGACGATGACAGAGTCTAAGTTGAAGCATCTTTTTGAAGAGCTTTATGAAGTTCGTCAACAACGTATTCTAGCGATTAAAGACATTACAGAAAGTTATTTAAAATCATTAAATTATGATATGTCGATTCGTGACTATTTATCTTATATCTGGTCACTCACTTACGGTGCATCGTTGCTTTTAAACTCAACTTATTATCAGCGCTCGATTGGTTCTCGCCAAAAATTAATTAATTTATATATTAACCAAGCATTATCACTACCTACCCAAACCACCAATTTTGATGCGCTCAATTTTCAGATTGAAGACGAGAATTCTCAAAATTAATTGAATTATTTCGTGATTATGAAATAAATTTTATAAAAAAGGGCTTCTTATGAAGCCCTTTTTAAAGCAATAAACTATTATTTTGCCTTACGTTCTTTTTCAATTAAGTAATTAAGTACTTGAGTAACTTTACCATCTTCACCTTGCACCACATATTTACCATTAACGACTACTGCTGGAACGCCTGTTAATTGGTACTGTTGAGCAAGTTTATTTGACTCGGCAACTTTTGCAGTTACAGCAAATGAGTTGTAAGTGCTATTAAATTTTTGTTCAGGCACACCGTAACGAGTAAAGAATTTAGCCGCAGAAGCCTGGTCAAAAATCTGCTGACCATTCACCTGAATTGCATGGAATAATGGTAAATGCGTGCGCTTACGTACACCTAATGCCTCAGATGTATAGTAAGTACGTGCCCCTTGTTCCCATACTTTGTTCATGGCTGCTGGCGTACGCACAAAACGTACATCACTCGGAATTTGTTTTAACCACGTTTGCATATGTGGTTCAAGTTTAAAACAGTGCGGACAGCCATACCAAAAGAACTCACGAACTTCGATTTTCCCCGGTACTTCCACTTTGCCTGGATTGGCGATTACGGTGTAGTCTTTACCAGCAACAAAATCTGCTGCCATTGCACTACCCGATACGGCCATAATTGCTGCACTCAAACCACCCAAAACCAATTTTTTCATTGTTACAGCTTTTCCTCTAAGTTGTTATGCATTAGCTTATGCCCTAAATATAAAACAAATATGCTAAATTCGTTTTGCTTCTGTGAAGTTTTTTATTGGGTTTATCGCTTTTTTCCCAATAATCGCTACACTAACGGCGAACTACATCAAAAAGATAACCCAAGTTTAGAGGTGACACCATGTCGCAATTGAATGTTGATTTACAAGAAATCGCAAAATTTGAAGCACTTGCTGCCAAATGGTGGGATCAACATTCTGAATTTCGCCCACTTCATCAAATCAATCCTTTACGCTTAAACTGGATTGATGAACGTGCAGGTGGCCTTGCCGGTAAAAAAGTACTTGATGTCGGCTGTGGCGGCGGTATTTTGGCTGAAAGCATGGCACGTCGTGGAGGGGATGTACTGGGCATTGATATGGGTGAAGCGCCTTTAGCCGTAGGCCGTTTGCATGCTCAACAAGAAAATGTTCAAAATATTGAATATCGTCAAATTCCAGTTGAAGTGTTGGCGCAAGAACAAGCAGGCCAATATGATGTGGTCACTTGTATGGAAATGATGGAACATGTTCCAGACCCAGCATCCATTGTGAAAGCATGTCAGACTTTGGTTAAACCCGGTGGCCATGTGTTCTTCTCGACCATCAACCGTAACCCGAAATCTTATTTATTCGCCATCATTGGTGCTGAATATGTACTGCGCCTGCTGCCAAAAGGTACGCATGATTATCACAAGTTTATTCGCCCATCTGAAATGGCACATGACATTCGTAATGCAGGCTTAACGTTAAAAGAAATGACAGGCTTGCACTACAACCCAATTACGAAGCGTTATTGGTTAGCACCAAATGTTGATGTTAACTATATGGTTCACACAATAAAGACAGGTGCATGATGAAAGCTGTTTTATTTGATTTAGACGGCACGCTCATCGATACGGCTGCCGACTTTATTCGTATTATTCAACAAATGTGCCGTGATGCAAGACGCCCTGTTGTAGAAGCCGATCTTATTCGTACACAAGTGTCTGAAGGTGCCCGTGCGATGGTCAAATTGGTCTACCCAGAGCTGGATGTGACCAATCCAATTTTCTTGGCACATCGACAAAATTTTTTAGATTTGTATGGCAATAATATTGTTGTCGATACTGACCTGTTTGAAGGGATGTATCCACTTTTAGAAGAGTTAGAAGCTCAGCAAATTCCGTGGGGTATTGTCACCAATAAACCACGTGGTTTAAGTGAGTCTCTTCTAGAAAAGTTAAACCTGACGGAACGCTGTGCGGTTTTGGTATGTCCTGAAGATGTTTCTAAAACCAAGCCAGACCCGGAACCTATGTATTTGGCTGCAAAGCAGTTAAATATCCCGGCAAATGAAATCATCTATGTGGGGGATCACCCACGTGATATCGATGCTGGCCGCAATGCTGATATGTATACCATCTTGGCAGCTTATGGTTATTTACCTATCGAACATCGGGATGATTTAAACGCTTGGCAAGCCGATTCGATTGTAAATACGGTGACAGAATTACACGAGTTGTTACGTCAAAAGCTTCCTGCTCTACAGGAAAATCAGCGTATGATAAGTTAACACAAGAGTTTTATAAGCTTTTTTTAACGGTTACTTATATCAATATAAAAAGAAGGAGGTTTACCAATGAAATATTCAGAATATCAACCTCGTCCGGATCTACTCAAAGATCGAATTATTTTAATCACTGGTGCTGGTGATGGAATTGGGCGAGCTGCGGCCCTCAGTTATGCTTTACATGGTGCAACTGTAGTCTTGCATGGTAGAACCTTAAATAAACTTGAAGTAATTTATGATGAAATTGAAGGATTAGGCGCACCTCAGCCTGCTATTTTACCCCTCCAGCTTTCGAGTGCTTCCGATCGCGATTATGACTTTTTAGTAAGTACACTAGAAAAACAATTTGGTCGTCTGGATGGCATTTTGCATAATGCAGGTATTTTGGGTGAGCGGGTAGAACTTGCACATTATCCAGCAGAAGTATGGGATGATGTGATGGCCGTCAATTTACGTGCACCTTTTGCTTTAACCCAAGCTTTATTACCGCTATTACAAAAGTCAGAAAACGCTTCTGTTGTATTTACCAGCTCAGGTGTAGGCCGTGAGGCACGCGCGCTCTGGGGTGCGTATTCTGTCTCGAAAGTCGCGATTGAAGCGGTGAGCAAGATTTTTGCGGCTGAGCATACTTATCCAAATATTCGCTTTAATTGTATTAACCCAGGGGCTACACGTACTGCCATGCGTGCTAAAGCTTATCCTGAAGAAGATCCGAAAACATTACCAACACCGGAGTCCATCATGCCGGCTTATCTTTATTTAATGGGTGAAGATAGCTTAACGCTCAATGGACAAAGTATTGATGCACAGGATTAAATAATTACAGATGAAAAGCTAAAATAATTTATAGCCGATCATCACATCTGGCTTGGCTATACCTGAAAAGATATATACAAGCCTTTTTTATTATTGAGAAAAACGCTGGATTTATCCGTAATTTTAATTGAAGCATTAAATGATCTTCACAGTTTCTCTGCATTTTGCGCGTACAGTATTCAACATGAGAGACATCAGATGTAAACGAGGATGCATCATGAAAAAGTTGTTCACCATCTTAGCCCTTTGCATCACTGTACTGACCACCAGTATGGCAAGCTTTGCTGATCCTCCTTTTGACCGAGGACATGGCCCGAAAGGTCCTAAAGGCGGACCTCGTGGTGAATGGAATGATCGTGGGCATAAATTTGACCGTGACGATAATGGTGATCGTGTTCGCGATGAACGCCGTATGCGTGAGGAACGTGGCTTTGAGCGTCTGAAACAACATCGTTGGCAGCCAGGTTATGTGATGCCACAGCACTATCGTGGTAATGGTTATAAAGTCGACTATAAAGACAATAACTTACCTAAACCCGATCGTAACCAGCAGTGGTACAAAATTAACAATGACTATATTTTAGTCGACACGGACTCTAACAGTATTGTGAGTATTCGCGGTTTCTAAGATAGATAGCTCCTCACTATCGCTTAGTAGGAAAGGATGAAGCTGATCGGCTTTATCCTTTTTTTTATTTTTATATCAATATAATATAAAAATTTAAATCTTCTAAATTTCTTCTTATTTCATAGAAAATTTTCACATTTATTATTCTTCGCCTTCACGATTTATCTGTAATTTTTCACTAATCTTCAATTATCGAAATTTAATAGATCATTCGAGGTTTACGATGAAAAAGATAACAACAGCAATTGTTCTTTCAATGAGTGGTTTAATCGCAACAACAGCAATGGCTGCGCCTCACGACCATTATCACCACCAAGGTTATGAGACAAAAACCGTTAAAGTCATTCATAAAGATGACCATGCGAATATCTGGCGTGCAGGCCAAGTCGTACCGCATCAATACCAACATCCACGTTATGTCATTGACTACCGCTCACACCAGAAATTGACTAAGCCAGGTCGTTATCAAAAATGGTATAAGGTGAACGGAAATTATGTACTCGTAAATGAGCAAAGCCATAAAATTATTAAAGTAATTCGTTAAGTTCATAAAACATCTAACACCCAAAGCTAATTTGGGTGTTTTTTTATCTAAAACATGCGGCTTTAATCTTTTTTGTTTAGAATCCTCTTTATATCTTTTTGCTGTTGATTCGAGATCGGTATGCCAACTAAGTCTTTAGAGAAATCACATAATAATACCCAGCATTATGTACATTGGTTCCGACATTCAGCACCCTACATCAATGCGCATCGTGATAAAACTTTTGTTTTAATGTTTGGCGGTGAAGCAGTCCGCGATCCTAATTTCGAACATATTATTCACGATATTGCCTTATTACATTCTCTTGGCATTCGCTTAATCTTAGTGCATGGCGCACGTCCACAAATTAATCACAACCTTAAAGAAAAAGGGATTGAAACCCCTTTTTATGATAACTGCCGTATTACTACACGCGAATCTTTAAGCTGTGTTATGAGTGCTGTAGGATCTATTCGGTTAGAAATCGAAGCATTGTTATCTATGGGTTTAGCTAACTCTCCAATGTATGGCGCTCGAATAGATGTCGTATCAGGTAATTTTGTAACCGCTAAACCTTATGGTATTCGTGAAGGAATGGATTTTCAGCTTACAGGCGAAGTTCGTTCAATAGATACAGACGCGATTGAACGTCATCTTGATAACAATAATATTGTTTTACTTGGCCCAACGGGCTATTCAACCACAGGTGAAGTATTTAATTTAAGAGCTGAAGAAGTTGCAACCAAAACTGCGACTTATTTAAAGGCAGATAAATTAATCTTTTTAGGTGAACAACAAGGTTTACCTAACGAAGATGGGCAATTACTGCGTGAATTAAGCCCACACCAGCTTGATTACTATATTCAACAATACCAAACCACACACCCAACCCTAACCCTACATTTGCAAGAAGCAAAAAAAGCATCTTTATCGGGTGTACATCGTGTCCATCTAATTTCTTATTCTTATGACGGTGCACTTATTGAAGAACTCTTTACGCGTGATGGTGTGGGTACCATGATTACCGATGCGCATTATGAAGAAGTTCGTATGGCGCATATTCAAGATGTCGGCGGCTTAATGAACCTATTACGCCCGTTAGAAGAAGAAGGCATTTTGGTGTATCGCTCACGTGAACGTTTAGAACAAGAAATTAACCAGTTCGCTGTCATTGAACGAGACGGTATGATTTTGGCCTGCGCTGCCCTTTATCCGATTCCGACTGAGTTTAATGAAACACGTTCAGCAGAAATTGCTTGTGTGGCAGTACACCCAAGTTATCGTAAATCAAACCGTGGCAGCCAAATTCTGCAATTTCTCGAAGAAAAGGCCAAACAACAAGGTATTCGTCAATTGTTCGTTTTAACCACCCGTACCGCGCACTGGTTCTTAGAACACGGTTTCCATCAGGTGAGTGTGGATGACTTACCAAATGCCCGTCAGGCACTTTATAACTATCAAAGAAATTCTTTAGTCTTTAAAAAATTGCTTCCCTAGACTATGCATTTTTTAAGATATTCTTATTTCAGATAAGCTTAGTCTAAAAAGTACAACCATAAAGGTAATTAATGTATGGTTGTACTTTTTTAAATCTTTAAATTTTTGCTATTTTAATAATTTTTATTTTATTTACACATACTTAAATATCTTTTTATAAATATTATTCTGTTCAATAAATCATTTTTTTGCATAAGTTTATCGCCGAAAGTTTTTAGCTTTTTTTTGTATAAATAAAGACTGAATATTTATTTTTTACGAAATAAAAATCCCTTTAGGGTATCTGCTCATCCAATTATTTTTCTTTTTCTCTTTCGGGGAGCACGAAACCACATGGCACTTTTTAATTCCACTTCATGGGCAAAATATTCAGTCATTGCTGCCAGCCTTGCGGGAGTGATGATGCTAGGTGGTTGTGCCAAAAAAGAGGAGCACACCACAACAACTTTAAATATCGGCTATCAGAAATATGGCATCCTTCCTATTCTAAAAGCACGTGGTGACTTGGAAAAAGCGCTCAAAGATCAAGGCGTACAAGTGAAATGGGTCGAGTTTCCTGCAGGACCTCAATTACTTGAAGGCCTAAATGTAGGAAGTGTTTCGTTAGGCGAAGCAGGTGAAGCACCACCTATTTTTGCTCAAGCAGCCAATCCAAATTTAGTCTATGTTGCAAATCAACCTGCTGCACCAAAAGCAGAAGCGTTATTGGTACAAAAAGATTCTCCAATCCAGTCTATTAAAGACTTAAAAGGAAAACGTGTCGCACTGAATAAAGGTTCGAATGTTCACTACCTTTTATTAAAAGTCTTAGAAGCAAATCACTTGAGCTTGAGTGATATTCAACCTGTTTATTTACCACCATCAGATGCGCGTGCTGCCTTTGAAAAAGGAGCTGTCGACGCATGGGTGATTTGGGATCCGTTCTTTGCAGCAGCTGAACATCAAATTCAGGCCCGCGTTCTGGCAACAGGTGAAAACTTGGTAAGCAATCATCAGTTCTACTTAGCTGATCGTAAATTTGCAGAAAATAATCCAAAAGTTCTGAACACGGTTGTACAAACGCTAAACCAGACAACTGAATGGGTCAGCACACACCAAGATGAGGCTGCCAAGCTACTCGAAAAACCTACGGCACTTGAGTTTGATGTACTCAAAACATCCATTTCACGTATGGGTTTTGGAGTTCAGCCAATATCTGACAAGGTAGCCCAAGAACAACAATATGTAGCTGATGCCTTCTACGCGCAAAAGCTCATTCCCAACAAGCTCACCATTCAAGAAGCCATTTTAAAACTGAAATAAACCCAGCTTGGGCACAGCTTAAATAACGATATAAATGCTGTGCCTTGTGTTAAGGGAACAAGGATATCAATATGCAACATCAGTCATTATTTAATAAGAGTCAGTGGACTCAGTTAGTTAAGCGCTTTAGCGCGGTCGCTGTATTAGGTTTAACAATCGCAGCACCTGCTTGGGCAATTGACCCAACAGTGAAAGAACTTCGTATTGGTTTTCAAAAAAGTTCGATTAACTTCGCGATTGCCAAACAGCAGAAACTATTTGAACAAGAATTTCCAAATGCCAAAATCACTTGGAATGAGTTCCCCGCTGGCCCTCAAATTTTAGAAGCCTTAGCTGTTGGCTCACTCGATGTTGGCGTTACTGGAGACACGCCCCCGGTCTACGCTCAAGCCGCTGGCAAGCCTTTATATTACATTGCTTATGAAGCAGCCAAACCATTGGCCTCAGCAATTTTAGTTCCCAAAAACTCACAACTAAAACAGCTTAAGGACCTAAAAGGTAAACGTATTGCGCTACAGAAAGGTTCTAGCTCACATTACCTACTTGTACAGGCCGTACGTAAAGCAGGCTTAAAATGGAGCGACATTACCCCAATTTGGCTCACACCTGCCGATGCTCGCGCTGCATTCCAAAAGGGTGCTGTTGATGCATGGGCAATATGGGATCCGTACTACGCTTCAGCACAACTAGAAGACCAAGCTCGTGTTCTTGCATCTGGTAAAGGCCTAAGCCCGAACTATACCTTTTACTTAGCCGCTCCAAATTTTGTTAAGCAATATCCAAAAGCTGTTCCAGGACTCATCAAACAGATCAATCAAGCTGACAAATGGGTTCAAAGCCATCAAGCAGAAACTGCAAGTGCGATTGGCCAAAGTACAGGCCTAAAACCTGCGACCAGTGACTTATTTATTAAACGCCGTCCACGTCCATCATCGGCAGCTCCACTTAACAGCAAAGTCATTGCTGAACAACAGCAGCTTGCAGACATCTTTACTCAACAAGGCATCATCCCTAAACCAATCAGCATTAAACAAGCTGTTTGGGGTGCCAAGTAATTTCAATAGATATATAGGTAATGCACATGAAAATTTTCTGGTTTATTCCTACCCACGGTGATAGTCGCTATTTAGGTACAAGTAAAGGCGCTCGTCAGGTTGACCATGCCTATATGAAGCAAATTGCTGTGGCAGTAGATAACTTGGGTTACGAAGGTGTACTTATTCCAACGGGCCGTTCATGTGAAGACCCATGGATTACGGCGGCAAGCCTAATCGATGCAACTCAACACCTTAAGTTTTTAGTTGCGTTACGTCCGGGGGTAACAACACCAGCGTTGGCAGCTCGTATGGCTGCAACATTTGACCGCTTGTCGAATGGTCGTGTTCTACTCAACTTAGTGACAGGTGGCGATGAAGCAGAACTACGCGGTGACGGTTTATATGAAGATCACTCAACGCGTTATCAAACAGCCAATGAATACGTAAAAATCTGGCGTGAAATTTTGACGCGTTCACATACGGGTGAAGCTTTTACATTCCACGGTGAACGCTTACAAGTAGATGATGCAAAGCTACTTTACCCACCTGTACAAAAGCCTTATCCACCTCTTTGGTTCGGTGGTTCTTCAGATGTTGCTGTTGAACTCGCGGCTGAGCAAGTCGACACCTACCTGACTTGGGGTGAACCACCTGCAGCCGTGAAAGAAAAGATCGAACATGTCCGTGCTAAAGCAGAGGCTAAGGGCCGTAAATTAACTTATGGCATTCGTTTGCATGTCATTGTTCGTGAAACCAATGAACAAGCATGGGCAGCAGCTAACGAGCTTATCCAGTATCTGGATGATGCAACTATTGCTGCAGCACAGAAAAAATTTGCACAAATGGACTCAGTGGGTCAGCAACGTATGGCGGCTCTACACGGCGGTAATCGAGACAAACTTGAAGTATCCCCAAATCTTTGGGCAGGTATCGGTCTAGTCCGCGGTGGTGCAGGTACAGCACTTGTCGGCGATCCTGAAACCGTTGCTGCACGTATTCAGGAATATGCGGATTTAGGTATCGATACCTTTATTTTCTCAGGCTATCCACACCTTGAAGAGTCAATCCGTTTTGCAGAGTTAGTATTCCCATTATTACCAATCGAGACCCGAGCTAAACTTGCTCAACCAAACTTAACTGGTCCATTCGGTGAAATCATTGCCAACAACTATGTTCCAGACGAGAAGAAACAAAATAGTTCCGTCAAGGAGCCTGCATGAGCAAAGATATAAATATTGTTTCACGTGGAACGAAACAAGTCGGGCAGCGTCTGCTGCCTTGGATTTTCCCGATTGTTCTATTGGTTGTTTGGCAAATTGCGTCAAGTTCAGGCCTTTTAGAAAATCGTATTCTGCCGGCTCCTACGGCTGTAGTTTCTGCCTTTTGGCATCTACTCATTAGTGGCGAGCTATGGCAGCACGTTAAAGTCAGTGCAGGACGGGCCTTACTCGGACTATTTATTGGGGGTGGTTTAGGTTTGCTATTGGGTCTGCTCAATGGGTCTTCGCGTTTCGCCTCTACCCTGCTCGATACAACCTTGCAAATGATTCGTAACATCCCAGCATTAGCACTTATTCCACTGGTTATCTTGTGGTTCGGTATTGATGAAACAGCCAAATTATTTTTGGTGGCGGTCGGAGTCTTCTTCCCTATTTATATCAACACCTATCACGGTATCCGTTCAGTCGATCCACAATTAATTGAGATGGGTAAAAGCTATGGTCTTTCACGTTGGCAGCTTTACAAAGAAATTATTCTACCAGGTGCGATGCCCTCGATTTTAGTTGGTTTACGTTTTGCTTTAGGTCTGGTTTGGGTGCTGCTCATTGTAGCTGAGACTATTTCAGCACAAGCAGGTATTGGCTATATGACTATGAATGCACGAGAGTTTTTGCAAACAGATGTAGTTCTGGTCGGTATTCTTCTTTATGCCCTATTAGGCAAATTAGCCGATGTTCTAGCGCAACTTTTAGAACGTTATTTACTACGCTGGCATGCCGGTTATCAAAAATAAAGGAGCTTAGAATATGACAAATCTGAATTTAAATATTAATCAGAATGACGTAGAGCTCATTCCAGAAAACCATTCAGAGTCACAAGAACCTGTGGTAGGCGCAGAGATTCTGATTGAACAGCTTTATAAGTTTTATGGTGAAGTTAAAGTTCTTGAAGATCTTAACCTTCATATTCAACCGGGTGAATTTTTAGCTATTGTTGGTCGTAGTGGCTGCGGTAAAAGTACTTTATTGCGCTTAATTGCCCAACTTGAAAAAGCCAGTTTTGGAGAAATCAAATTTAAATCTGCCCGACATTTGCGTGAAGGTATTACTAACGATGACATACGGGTTATGTTTCAAGACCCACGGTTACTTCCTTGGAGAAATATTCTTCAGAACGTTCAACTTGGGCTACCAAAATCGCAATATGCTTTGGCAGAAGAATTATTAGAGAAAGTAGGTTTAAAAGAAAAAGCGGGACAATGGCCTTCACAGCTCTCGGGTGGTCAACGACAACGTACTGCCCTAGCCCGTGCGTTATCTCATACTCCCCGTATTTTATTGTTAGATGAACCTTTGGGTGCATTAGACGCGTTAACTCGTCTTGAGATGCAAAGCTTGATTGAACGTTTATGGAAAGAGCAAGGTTTTACTGCCATTTTAGTTACACACGATGTAAGTGAAGCAGTGCAACTGGCTGACCGCATTATATTGTTAGATAAAGGTCAGATTGCTCAAAGTTTTCAAGTTAATTTGCCGCGTCCACGGAAAAAGAGTATTACTTTTGCTCAGCTTGAACAACAAGTACTCGATGCCGTTTTAGCCACTTAAGGTTGAGATGAGTAATGAGAACCATTCAACCGAAAAATGCCCAATTAACGAGCAATAAAACTGATGATTTATTGCTCTTTTTTAGGGCGAAGATTAAAAAATATTTTTAAGAATAACAATAAACTAGTGAATCTCTCTATTTTTTGCACAATAGTATATCTATTGCTCAAATAACTATCCGTTTTTTCACTAAAAAAGTGAGACACCTGTGCACAAATCAAACGATTTACCTTACAATGGGAACACTATCTTTTTAATTTATGCAGCAAATGGAACAAAAGAAGAGTACCCAAAAGCGCAATCAGCTTCTTGCTGCCGCCCTTGATGTGTTTTCACTATATGGGTTCAGTGGCGCAAGTCTGGATGAAATTGCCCAACTCGCTGACATGCATAAGTCGAATATTTTCTATTACTATGAAAATAAAGAGTCTTTATATGTGGAAGTGCTGACCACAGTTTTACAAAAATGGCTAGCTCCCTTACAAACCTTAGAAGCTGAGTTAGAACCAGCCGAAGCCTTGTCTCATTATTTAATTCAAAAAATCGAACTTTCTCGTAGCCAACCAAAAGCTTCGCGACTATTTGCTTTAGAAATTATTCAAGGGGCACCGCATATTTTGCCTATATTGAAAGGACCCTTGAAAAAGCTATTTAAGCGCAAAGCTAAGGTCATTCAAACTTGGCAAGAGCAAGGAAAAATTTCACCGGATATCGACCCAGAACTTTTAATTCTCAATATTTGGGGGCTTACGCAAAACTATGCCGATTTTGCGACTCAAATGGAAATGGTAACCGGGAAAACTCTTCGTAACCGCAGTATGTTCCAGCGCTCGATTGAGCATACGGTACATATGATGCTCTACGGCGTATTACCTCGCTAAAATAAAAAAGATCGGCAAATTTGCCGATCTTTTTTTAGAAATGATTTTGATAAAGTGCTAAAAGCTTTTGTGCACCCAATAATAAGTTTTCTTCCCAATCCAAATGGGCCGTATCATCTGCCCCATCAGTAATATATTTCACCGAAATTAAACGTACACCTAACTTGTGGCAAACTTTTGCTAACGCATAGCCTTCCATATCGACCACATCACAAGCGACCTTCGGCTGACCCGTTTCAAATGAGTCCCCTGTCCCACAAATTCCTTTTGGTAAATCCGCAAAATGCGTTTGGAGATGAATTTCAGCCGCCAAGTGGTCATCTAACGGCGTTACCCCAACTTCAAATCCTAAAGGTGAAACGTCCATATCACGTTGTACAAAAGTTTTTATTTCTACTAAATCGTGCCGATTAAAAGATGAACTTCCTGCTGTACCTAAGTTAATTAAAGTTTTACAGCCTGTTTTTTGAATAACTTCAAACGCTTTAAAAGCAGCGTTGATCTTACCAATACCACTGTAATGGACTTCGATACCTGCTTGCTCGAATAAACCTTTAGACTCGTTGGGAAGTGCCATAATTAAAGCGGTATCTGTGTTCATTCAAAAAGCTCAAATCAGAATTAACAAAATTAGAAAGTAAGTATAAATCAGGAGCAAAAGCTTTTTGCACCTTTTCACCTTTACTGCATTCTTTGTTGTAAAGCCACCAAACATGGAGAGAAGAATAGTTTGCCACTGTATGCTCCGGCTAAGGTTTTCTTCATTACCACGCTCCACATCACTAATAATAAAATACTGAATGCCACAGCGACATATTGTAAAAATACAACTTCAATCTGATGACCTAAATTAAATAAAGCCAAAATAAACACACCAAATGGGAAGGTTAAACCCCACCAACCCAAGTTAAACGGAATACCTGTCTTTGCATGACGAAGTGTTGTTAAAATCGCAAGGCCAAGCCACCATAACCCAAAGCCTAAAAGTACCAGACTACCCACAACACCCAAGGCTTGAAATACATGGGCCAACTCAGGAAAGCCAACATTTACAAATACTCTTTGTGCCTGCTCACCTAGCAACAATAGACCTAAAGCACCTGTCCCAATCGGACCTAAAGAAAGCCAGCTAGAAATCGCGACTTCTTTTTCTGGTAACTGATGCAAAGCCATACGCAACATTAAAATCGTTAAAATGGCAAATGCAGGTAAAACAGAGATTCCCCAAAGTACGTAACCCGCTAACAATAAATGAAAGCTATGCACATCTGCTGGTAAATGTGCAACCAACATGCCCGCAGAACTTGCTGCGACTTCACAAGCAACTACAGGTAAAAGCCAAATTGCAGTCATGGTATGTAGCTGATGATTCTGACGGCTAAACATGCAAAATGGTACGATCCATGCAATTACTAGTGCTAAAAAAACGTCGATGTACCACAAAGCTTGGGCGATATGAACTGCCACTTCGCCGTAAAGCCCGATTCCGAAGCTTAAAAAGCCATTTAGTATGGTTGCAAGCCCCATCGGTATAGCACCTAAAAACAAGCTCATATTTGGATGATTAAATATTTGCTTCGCTTCATGCGGGAAGAGTAACCACCGCAATAAATAGAGAACTGAAAAAACACTAAATAGAACAATATTAAATTGCCATAACAGCGTAGCCAGCATAAATAAAAATGATTTGGCAAATGGAAGCTGAATTAAAATCATACTGACCACGCCAGTACCCATAGTTGCTGTAAACCAATTTGGGGTAAAATGCCGTATAACATCTTTACTTTGATTTAATTGGTAAAAGGGTCTTTCCATCTTAAGTCTCTAATCAAAGAGTGGATGAGGCTATAGTAGGATAAATTAATAATAAGAAAAATTGATTTACTTTTATTTAATTCATCATTTTTTTAGATATAGAAAGTATTCGTATTGAAAAATACCTGAGTAAAAACACAACAACAAGACGAATCTGTGAGATTATGGCAATATATAGCCCTTGCAAAAATAGCCATATTTTAAGTTCATGAAACTGCTTCGTCTTAATGCGTTATCGCCCAATTTCCAGTTACCACAAACAGCGGTAACTATTGGTAATTTTGATGGTGTCCATTTAGGTCACCAAGCGATGATTGCTCAACTCAAAAAAATTGCTGCAGCACAAGGCTTAAAAACATTGGTCATGATTTTTGAGCCCCAACCGCTTGAGTTCTTTAAAGGCTATGATGCCCCACCTCGTATTAATTCATTACGGGAAAAAGTTGAATATCTAGCTGAACTTGGGGTGGATTACATTGCGGTTGCCAAGTTTGACCAGCATTTCCGTAGCATGAGTGCTTCTGAGTTTGCAGATTTATTAAAAGACAAATTAAATGCTCAAGCTTTGGTTTTAGGAGATGACTTTCATTTCGGCAAAGACCGACAAGGCAATAGCGAATTTTTAAAGAATTACGGCTTTCAAGTCACAAATTTACATACGATTGAACTCGAAGGTGAACGCGTCAGTTCAACTCGTATTCGCCAAGTGCTTCAAGTGGGTAATCTCGCTTTAGCAGCTAAATTATTAGGCCGTCCGTACAGTATTACCGGTCGTGTTCAATATGGTGACCAAATTGGACGAACTTTAGATTTCCCAACGATTAATGTTCGTCTCAACCGTCATAAGCCTTGTTTAAATGGTATTTATGGCGTTGAAGTCATTTGCGAAACAACTTCGCTAACTCAAAAAGTGCTTCAGGATAATCCTGAAAAGCCCGGAATTGCCGGATATCATGAAAACAGCCTCTATGGTGCAGGTCATGTCGGTACACGTCCAGCCATTCAGCAAGAACATCCAGAGTGGAGATTAGAAGTACATTTCCCTGATGTTTCTGCTAATCTGTATGGCTTATTTATGCGGGTGACTTTTCTTCACTATCTTCATGGTGAATTGAACTACCCTTCGCTTGAAGCACTTAAGGCAGGAATTGATAATGACGTGCAGCAATTACGACAATATCGTAACGACACGACACAATTTCCTTTTTAATTCGAATTTTGATTGTAAAACATGTCGGCTCCCAAGCTGATTAAACTGGAAGACAACTTGCATGAGCGATAAGCAAACTACTGAAAATGCAGTGGACTACAAAGCCACGCTAAACCTGCCGGATACTCAATTTGCAATGAAAGCAAATTTGGCAGTACGTGAAGTGAAATGGTTAGAAGAGTGGTATACCGACAACATTTATCAGCAGATTCGTGCATCGCGTATTGGCAAGAAAAAATATATTTTGCATGATGGCCCTCCATATGCGAACGGTACAATTCACTTGGGCCATGCGGTTAACAAAGTACTTAAGGACATCATCGTAAAAAGCCGTACTTTGGCAGGTTTCGATGCGCCATATGTACCAGGTTGGGACTGTCACGGTTTGCCAATCGAACTAAAAGTTGAAGAAAAAGTAGGTAAAGTGGGTGAAAAAGTTGATGCAGCCACTTTCCGTAAACATTGCCGTGAATATGCGCTAAAACAAATTGATTTGCAGCGTACAGACTTTAAACGTCTTGGTATTTTAGGTGACTGGGATAATCCTTACCTCACCATGAACTACAAACAAGAAGCCGATATCGTTCGTGCTTTAGGTTTAATCCAAAAAAATGGCCATATCCAGCCGGGCTTAAAGCCAGTGAACTGGTGTATGGACTGTGGCTCAGCACTTGCTGAAGCTGAAGTTGAATACGAAGATAAAAAATCAGACGCAATTGATGTTGGTTTTGGCGTTGTAGATTTAAAAGATTTAAGCGCTCGTGTAAATGTAGACGTTCAAGATCCAACTGATATCGTGATCTGGACCACTACACCTTGGACGTTACCAGCGAACCAAGCAGTTGCATTGCATGCCGAAATTGAATATCAATTGGTACAAGTGACTACTGAACGTGGTAAGCAAAACTTTATTCTTGCTAAAGACTTAGTTGTTTCTGCAATTGAGCGTTACAAGCTTGAAAACCCAGTTGTTTTAGCTGACTTTACTGGTTCAGCTCTTGAGAACCTTACCCTACAACATCCTTTACTAACCGATCGTCAAGTTCCGGTTATTTTAGGTGAACACGTTATCGCAACAAGCGGTACAGGTGCTGTACACACTGCTCCTGGCCACGGTGCAGATGACTATAAAGTAGGTCTTCAATACAACCTTAAAGTTGAAAACCCAGTGGGTGGTAACGGTGTTTACTTACCAACCGCACCAATCTTTGCTGGCGAGCACATCTATAAAGCCAATCCAAAGATTATTGAAGCTTTAGGTGCTGTAGGTCGCTTATGGGCTCATCAACCGATTAAACACAGCTACCCACACTGCTGGCGTCATAAGACTCCGATTATTTTCCGTGCTACACCACAATGGTTTATCAGCATGGATCAAAAAGGTTTACGTGACGGTGCACTGAATGCCATTGAAAACGATATCGAGTTTGTACCGAACTGGGGTAAAAACCGTATTGAATCAATGATCGAAGGCCGTCCGGACTGGTGTATCTCACGTCAACGTACTTGGGGTGTACCAATTCCTTTCTTCGTTCATAAAGATACGAACGAATTGCACCCTCGTACGCCTGAGCTCATCGAAGAAGTTGCCAAACTTATCGAGAAAGAAGGTATTGATGCATGGTTTAACCGTGATGCGAAAGACTTCATTGGTGAAGATGCTGAACAGTACAATGCCGTTCGCGATACGCTTGATGTATGGTTTGACTCTGGTACAACGCATTACGCTGTACTTGAGCAACGTGAAGAATTAGAAAGCCCTGCTGACTTATATTTAGAAGGTTCAGACCAACACCGTGGCTGGTTCCAATCTTCTTTATTAACGTCTATGGCAATTCATAACCGCGCGCCATACAAAGCCTTGTTAACTCATGGTTTTACAGTTGATGAGAATGGCCGTAAATTATCAAAATCTCTAGGCAACTATATTCCGCTTGAAGAAATCATCAAACAACTTGGTGCCGATGGTTTACGTTTATATGTAGCATCTAGCGACTATCGCTATGAAATTGCAGCATCGAAAGAAATCTTTAGCCGTGTAAGTGATAGCTACCGTCGTATTCGTAATACGCTACGCTTCTTACTTGCAAACTTAAATGGTTTCAAACCAAGTACTGATGCTCTGGCAGTAGATGATCTTATTGCTCTTGATCAATACATCTTGCAACGTGCTAATGAAGTACAACAGACCATTATCGCGGCCTATGAAGAAATGAACTTCCACGTCGTGTGTAGTGCGTTAACAAGCTTCTGTATTAATGACTTAGGTGGTTTCTATCTAGACATCATCAAAGACCGTCAATACACCACTAAGGCTGACTCACAAGCACGTCGTTCCGCACAAACAGCGCTTTACCATATCGTACAAGCATTTGTTCGCTGGATGAGCCCTATCCTAAGCTTCACAGCTCAAGAAGCTTGGCCACTTATCCCAGAACAAACTGACAAGTATGTATTTACAGCTGAATGGTATGACCTACCTGTTTCATCAAAAGCAAACTTGCTTTCTGAAGCAGATTGGCAAACATTGATTAGCGTAAAATCTGCAGTAAATAAACAGATTGAATCAGCTCGTAACGCTAAACTTGTCGGTAGTAATCTTTCAGCCAAAGTTGAACTTTGGGCAAATGAATCATTACAAACAGTTTTAAACCAACTGGCTGATGAACTCCGTTTTGTTCTTATTACTTCGCAAGTAGTAGTACATCCATTTGCTGAACAAGGTGAAGCAACTGAAATGGAAGGCTTACGTGTACAAGTATCTGCAGCTGAAGGTGAAAAATGTGCACGTTGCTGGCATGTCCTTCCGGATGTAAATACACATGCCGATCATCCTGGTTTATGTGGTCGTTGTATTGTGAACGTCACTGGTCGTGGCGAAGTGAGAAAATATGCCTAATTCACAAGCTAAAAAAGGCTTATTCCAGTTTTATCCTCACAACCTCATTTGGCTTGGACTTTCTGTCCTTGCCATTGTGTTGGATCAATGGACAAAATGGATTGCAAGTACACATCTGAACTACGCAGATCCTGTACCTGTGCTTCCATTTTTAAACTGGACACTATTACATAACTATGGTGCAGCTTTTAGCTTTTTATCTGATGCTGGAGGATGGCAACGCTATTTCTTCACATCTTTGGCAGGCTTAGTTTCAATACTTTTTGTATTTTGGTTGCTACGTATGCCTAAAAAAATGGTGGTGCTACCTGTAGCTATCGCTTTAATTTTAGGTGGAGCACTTGGTAATCTAATTGATCGTATTACTTTAGGGTATGTGGTCGATTTTATTCATGTTTATTACCAAAATCATCACTTTCCAGCTTTTAATATTGCGGACAGTGCCATTACTCTAGGTACCATTTTGCTACTCATCGATACATTCTTCCTTGAGAAGCAAAGACCTAAAAATTCGGATGCATAATATGACCGAAATTATTCAACCTAATGAAGAAATTCGTATTACTGACGGTTCTAAAGTTGACCTACACTTTTCTGTTGCTATCGAAAATGGTGTAGAAATTGACAATACACGTAGCCGTGAAGAACCTGTTAGCTTGACTATTGGCGACGGTAACTTGTTACCAGGTTTTGAGAAAGCGCTTCTTGGCTTACGTGCAGGCGATCGACGTACAGTACATCTACCACCAGAAGATGCTTTTGGTCCGTGGAATCCTGAAAATATACAAACTTTTGATACAGTTAAATTCGAACAACGACCTATTCCTGGTCATATGATCGAGTTTGAAGATAAAGCAAAAGCAACTTTATTTGGTGTTGTGAAGTCAGTAAATGATGATATTACTGAAATTGATTTCAACCATCCTCTAGCCGGCAAAAATATTACTTTTGAAGTAGAGATATTTAAAGTGACTCCAGCTGGTCAGCAAGGCATTAAGATCATGTAAAAAAAAGCCCTCGATTGAGGGCTTTTTTATTATTTAACTTTTATTGATGACATAAGAATCCTTACAAATTCTATATTCTCACGCACCTATATAATGAATTAAGTTATAAAGATAAAAATCCTTAGGAAAAACATATGCTGGTCTATATTATCGTCGGAAGTGTTCGCGAAGGGCGCACAGCTATTAAAATTGCCAATTGGTTAGAAACAACAATACCCTCATTTAATCTAAAAGATTTTCAAACAGAAGTAATTGATTTAAAAGAATGGAATCTACCCTTATTTTCAGGTTCTCACCCACCTGCTACAGGTATTTATGATCAACCTAAACAACAAGAATGGGCTGATAAAATTGCCCAAGCTGATGCATTTATCTTTATTAGCCCAGAATATAACCACGGTTATAGCCCAGCTTTAAAAAATGCAATAGACTATGTTGGTAAGGAATGGAGCGGTAAACCAGCAGCATTTATAGGTTATGGCTCAACTAATGGTTCTCGTTCTATTAGCCAAATACGCCAAGTCACTTCAAGTTTAAGTATTGTTGACCCAAATGCTGTAATAGAAATACGAGATATCTTCAAACGCAATAAAGATGAAAAATTCGAAGCCAATGAATTTGAAGTAAAAGGACTTCAATCAATTGTTGAGAAACTACAGAAATATCATTTGTCTTAAATTGAACAAAAAGCCTCTTTTTCAAATAAAAGGGGCTTTTTAATTTTATAAACTTTTTAAATAATTCACTATGTCAGTATTACCCGCCATTTCTGCAAGCTGTAGTGCTGTATATTCGCTTTTATAAGTGACATGCGCCCCTTTTTCAACTAAGAGCTTCACTATCTCTAAATGATCATTCTCAGCCGCTGCTTGTAGAGCAGTATACCCTTCATCATCAGTCTGATTAGGATCTTCTCTATCTATTAATAATTGTTTTACTTGCTCTAGATCACCTAAAGATGCCCAATAAATCAGTTCTGGAAGAGAGAGTTCTTCATCATCTTCAGGTATGGGAGAGAAAGAATTAATTTTCACGGGGACACCAAAAATAAAAAACTTCCTCATTATATCCATAGAATCGAGTAAGCATCCAAAAATGATTTGTAGTTCTATATTTAAATAATTCTTTATTGATTGATTTCTTGCTATAAAAAAACACCCCAACCTCTTTTGAGATTGGGGTGTTTAGAATAATGAGCTGGCGATGACTTACTCTCACATGGGTAATCCCACACTACCATCAGCGCTAAGAGGTTTCACTTCTGAGTTCGGGAAGGGATCA